>CALCRD010000236.1 GCA_937894355.1 uncultured Bacillus sp. | reverse complement strand
CTACAGAAAACTATCCAAAGGAATTAACCGAGGAGGGTACCATGGACTTTAATTTAACAGATGAACAAACGGAAATAGTTTCGATGGCAAGGGATTTTGTGAATAAAGAGATCATTCCCTTTGCCCGAAAATATGATGAGGAAGAAACCTTCCCCATCGAGATTATGAATAAGCTTCGGGAGAATGGCTTGTTTAATTTAGCTATTCCTGAGGAGTACGGTGGTCCGGGAATTGATAAACTATCACACGCCCTCATCGTGGAAGAACTTGCCAGAGGCTGTGCCGGAATCACAACCTCAGTAGAAGCGAATTCACTATCCTCCTATCCCATCCAAGTGGGTGGCGATGAAGCTTTGAAACGAAAGTATTTAACCCGGCTAACTGAAGGTGGTCAATTTGCTGCATTTGCGCTAACGGAACCAGGAGCGGGAAGTGACGTTTCCGGAATGACAACTAATGTTAAACGAAACCAGGATGGCTACATATTAAATGGTGAAAAGTGCTTTATCACCAATGCGGGTTACGCCCATTTTTATGTTGTATTGGCTAAACAGAGCCTAGATGATGGGTCACAATCATATACGGCTTTAGTAGTTGAAAGAGATTCACCAGGGATTACTGTTGGTGAAAAAGAAAAGAAGATGGGGTTAAGAGCTTCAAATACCGCTTCGGTCATTTTTGATGACGTGTTTGTACCGCTCGAGAACCGGATTGGCAACGAGGGTGATGGATTCAAAATATTTATGAAAGCCCTTTCATTTGCTAGGCCTATGGTCGGAGCCCAAGCCCTAGGTGTTGCTCAGGGTGCTTATGAAAGTGCTTTAGAATATGCCAAAGAAAGAAAGCAATTCAAAAAGCCAATCGCTAATTTCCAATCGATTCAATTTATGTTGGCTGATATGGCGATGAATATTGCCGCTGCTAGATTACTAGTTCAAAAATCAGTATTTTCACTTGAACAGGGCGACACATCTCCATTGAACGCTTCTTACGCTAAATGCTTTGCCGCTGACACAGCGATGAAAGTTGCTGAAGATGCAGTACAAATTTTCGGAGGCTATGGATTTATCCGAGAATATCCCGTTGAAAAATACTTCCGCGATGCCAAAATCATGCAAATCTACGAAGGAACAAATCAAATCCAGCGAGTCATAATTGCCAAGGAAATATTGTCAAATTAACAGGGAAGTTTTGTCTTATAAACAGGGTAATCTTCAAAGATACTGTTACTTCAACAGTATTGTTTATTAAACTTTTTTTTATAAAAAGCTCTGTTAATGTTCAATGTTGATTTTTCGAACTTAGTTGATTGGAGCGGATATGCGAAGACTCCTGCGGGAGTATGGGGCAGGGGAGACTCCGCAGGCGCAAAGCGCCAAGGAGGCTCCCCGCTACCACCCGCGAACCGCTCGCACCTGGAGCGGAAATCAACGATCAAGTTTAACGCAGCCATAAAACAAGGAGGAAGCGAAAAATGGAAACTACAATTATTGGGGTTGTTGGATCAGGAACAATGGGTGGTTCAATCGCCCATCAAGCGGCACTGTCAAACTTTCGAGTCATTTTATGTGATGTAGAGGAGAAATATTTACAAAATGCCTATGCCAGAATGGAAGCATTTATGGATAAAAGCATTGCTAGAGGAAAAATGCAAGAGAGTCAAAAAGCGGAGGTTTTAGAGAGAATTACCACTACAACCAATCTTGAAGATTTAAAGGATGCTAGTTTTGTGATTGAAGCGATTATTGAGGATTTAGATGCCAAAAAGGCAATTTTTTCACAATTAGATAAAATTCTTGCCGAGGACGCCATTATTGCTACAAATACCTCATCGATGTCGATTACCTCAATTGCTGAAGCAACACAACGTCCTGACCAAGTAGCTGGTATGCATTTCTTTAATCCTCCACAAATTATGAAACTAGTGGAAGTTGTTAGAGGCTATAAAACGAGTGATGAAACAGTGGCAAAAACGATGGAATTGGCCAGACAATTGGGCAAAGAGCCAATTGAAGTGAAAAAGGATGTACCTGGATTCATTGTCAATAGAATCATGATTCCCCAGTTTATTGAGGCGATTAAATTGGCTGAAGAAGGAGTCGCTTCTTATGAAGATATCGATAAGGCGGTTAAATTAGGCTTAAACTATCCGATGGGGCCGTTTGAACTACAGGATTTTGCTGGAGTTGATATTGGTTTGTATGTAATGGATTATTTCCAGGAGGAATTCAAAGATTCCCGGTTCGCTGCTCCTCAACTAATCCGTCAATTAGTCCGTGCCGGACGCACAGGTAAGAAGGCAGGTGCTGGATTTTATGACCATAACTAATAAAGGTGGCGAATTAGCGATGGAATTTGAAATGGTGAAATATGAAATAGATCAATCAGTGGCCACGGTTTACTTAAATAGACCACCATATAATCCATTAAACTGGCAATCCTTTGAAGAACTGGCTGTCCTTATGGATTGGTTAGATCGTAACAAAGAGGTCCGTGCCGTCGTTATTACTGGCAGTGGTGATCGGGCCTTTGCGGCCGGAGCTGATATTAAAGATATGATGAATTTATCGGATATGGAAATTCTGCAAAATAATGAAATTTCCCGGCTTGCTTTTGAAAAAATCGAGCGGCTCTCGAAACCGGTGATTGCCGCAGTGAATGGCTTGGCCTTAGGTGGTGGTGCAGAGCTTGCACTGGCCTGTGATTTAATTATTTGTTCCGATCGCACCAAATTTGGCTTTCCGGAAATCAATTTAGGCATTATTCCTGGGGGCGGTGGAACTCAACGCTTCCAACGCTTGGTCGGGCAAAAGGCGGCTAAGGAACTGCTGTATTTTGGTGAAATGTTTAATGCTGAAAGAGCTTATCAGCTCGGATTAGTGAATAAGGTGGTTCCTTCCGACCAACTATTAGAAGAAGCCAAGGAATGGGCGAGAAAGTTAGCCCAGAAACCGATGATGGCGATGAAAATGATGAAGAAGTCAATTAATGCAGGTGGCAACACTGATTTGGGTACTGCTCTTGATATTGAACTTACTTGCTTTGGAAATACTTTTGCCTCACAGGATCGTAAGGAAGGCATGCAAGCTTTTGTGGAAAAAAGAAAACCGAATTTTGCGTGAGCGGTTGCTGGATTTGACAAGGTGAAATTCAAACTTCATTTGCTATTTTTTTCAAAAAGCTGTGTTAAAGACGATTGTTGATATTTAACAACCTGTTGATTGGAGTGGAGGGCACGCAGACTCCTGCGGGAGCACGAGCTGAGTGAGACTCCGAAGGAAGGAACGACCAAAGGAGGC
>CALCRD010000235.1 GCA_937894355.1 uncultured Bacillus sp. | reverse complement strand
TAGAGTGTGATGATGAGTAGGAGCAAGGAGATGCCGACAATTCCGGTAATGAGTGGATTGTGTCCGATGTAGTTAACTGTTGAGATGGTGATTACTGATAATGCTCCGATTAAGGCGATGCTGTCTTTGATTTTTTTTCTGTTCATTTGTTTTTCCTCCATGTTGCATTTTTATTGTTTTCTATTGGTTGGGTTGGGTTGGGTTGGGTTGTTGGCCTAGGTTTGGTTAGTATGGGTAAACATTGTAATAATAGTATATATTACTAGCGCCTAAAATGGGGGTGATTTTGATTTTGGCTGTGAGGG
Organism: uncultured Bacillus sp.; assembly: GCA_937894355.1. Lineage (GTDB taxonomy): Bacteria > Bacillota > Bacilli > Bacillales > Cytobacillaceae > Bacillus_BU. The sequence goes on along the minus strand of CALCRD010000235.1, from coordinate 3,526 downwards.
AACGTTGGCTTGGGCGGACAGCGGCAAAACGGCCACAAAAAAAAGCGCCATTGACAACCGGTGAAAACCGGGGCTAGGCGCATTTGCTTTAGCGCTGTACAGCGCCGGGGGACAGTCCCCCAGTGCTTTAGCGTTGTACTGTAATGGGGGACAGGCACTTGGTTTTGATTAGGTGTTCTAGTTGTTCTGGTGGGACTGGTTTGCTGATTAGGTAGCCTTGGCCGAGGTTGCAGTTGTTTTTTTTCAGATAATGTAGTTGTTCGGCTGTTTCGATTCCTTCGGCGACAACTGTTAGTTTTAAGGAATTAGCTAATGAAATGATGGCGTTTAACATGAGTGATGATTTTTTGTGATTGTTGCGACCAATTTCGTCGATAAAGGTTTTATCGATTTTTAATGTATCGACTGGTAGTTTGTCTAGGTATTTTAGGGAGCTGTAGCCGGTACCGAAATCGTCAATAGCTAGGCTGACACCTAGTTTTTTTAGGGCATATAGTTTTTCCATTTCGTTATTATCGTTGAGCATGGAGATACTTTCAGTCATCTCTAATTCTAGGAATCTGGCATCAAGATTTGTTTCTGTTAGGATGTTTCTTATCATCGTCACGATGTTTGCTTGTTTTAATTGGTGGACGGAGATATTAACGGCAATTTGAAATTCCGTGCATCCAGCTTCTTGCCATTTTTTATTTTGCTGGCATGCCTCACGCAGTACCCATTCGCCAATTTGATTAATCAGGCCGGTTTCTTCGGCTAATGGGATAAATTCAGCTGGGGAGATGTTCCCCATGGTAGGATGCTTCCAGCGAATCAAGGCTTCACAACCGACAATCATGTCAGTGTTTAGGTCAATTTTAGGTTGATAGTAGAGAACAAATTCCTGATTATCAACCGCTTTGCGTAGCTCCCATTCTAATTTCATAATGTTAGCTGAGGCTTCTTTCATATGGTCCTGATAAAATGAAAAATGATCTTTTCCGTTGTCTTTTGACCAGTACATGGCGACATCGGCATTTTTCATTAGGGTTTCGAAGTCATGGCCATTCTCAGGGAAAAGACTAATTCCGATACTGCAGGTGATGAGGATTTCTTTTTGCTGAATCAAAAACGGTCGCTTTATCCCGTAGGTGATTTTTTGTGTAAAGCTAGAAATCGACTCTTTGTCTTTGTAGCGATAAAGAATCGCAAATTCATCACCACCTTGGCGTGAAACAATCGCCTTAGAGCCGACGATTTTTTTCAACCGTGCGGAGACTAATCTAATGAGGTCATCCCCCGCACTATGGCCTAATGAATCATTTACGTATTTAAAGCGATCTAAGTCAATAAAAAGAATTGCTACACTTTCTTCATCAGCTATGACCTGCTGTAATTCCTGCTCAAATTTACGGCGATTTGGCAAACTCGTTAACGGGTCTTGAATGGCCATTTTTTTAATTTCATTTTCAGCATTTTTGGCATCGGTAATATCGTAACTAATCGCCAAGTATTGGTATGGCTGACCTTCATCGTTAATAAATGGAATGATCAATTTGTTTAACCAGAACAACGTGCCATCTTTTGCGCGATTTTGAACACGGCCTTCCCAAACACGTCCATCCTGAATGGTGTCCCATAAGTTTTGGAAGAACTCTTTTGGATGATAATTTGAATTAATAAGCTTAGATGTTTGGCCAATTAATTCTTCTTTGGCAAATTGCGAAACCTTACAGAAGTTTTCATTCACATAAAGAAGCACACCACTATGATCAGTGATTTCGACAACACTGGAAATTTCCAACGCCATCCTAATATCTTTCAGTTCATTATAAATATGTTCAAATTTGTTTTCAGATTGTTTCTGTTCAGTAATATCATGGAATATCGCCATAACAGTCTTTTCGCCCATAACCTGGAATGGGATGCCCATCACTTCAACGATAATGGTTGTGCCATCTTTTTTTATGAATTTTTCCTCGATTAAATCTAGTACTTGGTTGTGTTCATGAATCTGTTCAATCCGCGAATTTATCATTGAATGGTAGTCAGGATGAACAATGGTAAAAACCGGCCTTCCGAGGATTTCTTTTTTATTGGAGTAGCCTAGTGCCTTTGCCGCAAAATCATTGATAAAATGAATATCTTTGTCTTTGAAAATCATGATTCCCAGTGGAGAGTGATCGACAAGCAAACGATAGCGACTTTCACTTTTCGATAATTTTGAGAGTAATCCCCCTGCCAAAAACAACATCATGATGAAAAGTAGATTGATTCCTATAATTAAAAGGTTATCTTTTGCCAATCCTTGAAAGTTTTGTGTGCTTTGGGTTTCGATTAATTGGACGACAATTTCTAGCTGACGAATCATTTCTGCACTTTTTTTATCAATTCGCTGAATTGTATAAGCTTGATAGTTGTTCCCTATGATAATTTCATCAAGATTTAGTTTTAACGATTTCCAGAGTTTCTCGACAATTATTAGATTGCTGTTCAGATTGTTTATTTGTAATGGAGCGAGGTTTAGTTCCTCATTGCCATACATGAGCGAATGCAATTCGTTTTCAAATTCACTGCTATGGGCTAGCAGATCTTTTTTTGTAGTTGCATCGTTCATATAAACCATTTGAATCGCCTTTTTGTTAATGCTTTCTATGAGCATTCTTTGTCTTCCGGCAATATTTATAAACTGACTGACATTTTGCGTGTTTTCCATTTGATTTGTAACTATGATATAACCTACGGCACTTATTGATATGGCCATTAAGAAAAAGAAAGTTATTTTCAGATAATGAAGTTTGGACATCGGCAATTTACCCTTCTCCTTTTCCCTGGCCACCGCCGGTATATATTTACTTTGTGTCAGGTGTTAATGATATATATAGGTACAAAATCATTATAACAAAAACTATTTTACAATAGTACACTTTCCATTGCGAGGCCCTTCTGCTTCAGCACATTAAAGCACCGGGGGACTGTCCCCCGGTGCTTTAATGTGCTGAAGGGTTTATTTTTTTGATGTTTTTCCAGTGGTCGGGGAGTTCGTAGTCTTTGATATGTTCGTATTGTTTGATTTCTACTTTGCCGCCTCCGGATACGTAAATTTTGAGTCGATCTTGGCCAACTTCGATATGGGGGCCGACAACTGGGTAAACTTTTACGGTTAGCATGAATTCAAAGGAACGGTATTCGCCGATTCTTTCCGCTTTCTCGATATAGACCATATAGGGGTATACCATTGGCGCCTTGGTTAGGACGTTTTTATAGTATTTAGCCACTCTTTCATCAATTTTGGGCATCATTAATGATATGAAGATATCTTGATACAATTCTTCTCTAGATTTTTCAGGTGGCATATAGATTGTTTCCGCATTTGTTGTTTTTGGAAATGCGAATGGCTGGGCAATCGCTGTAATCAATAGCAAAGTGAAAATAACTATTAGCCGCTTTTTGGCTTTCATAAGCCGTCACTCTCCCCGTTCGTTTTTGTTATTTTTTCCGAAAGGGATAGTGAATCATGTCTGGTATTAATGTCCAACTTTGTTTTGGG
>CALCRD010000234.1 GCA_937894355.1 uncultured Bacillus sp. | reverse complement strand
TAGGGTCTAGCAGTGCAGTATTTCTTAAAATTCATTATTATTAAGGGGAGGAGGGGTGAGTATGTTTGTAGCAGGACAAAAGGAAATGCAACTAATGGACAAGTATACAATGGAGCAGCTGGGCTTACCGGGTGTTGTGTTAATGGAGAATGCGGGAGCAATGGTGGTCGATGAGATTCTCGCGAGCACTTCTTGTGAAGCTCCTCGAGTCATTGTGCTTGCTGGAGGGGGGAATAATGGTGGCGACGGTTTCGTAATCGCTCGCAAGCTGCTGGATTTAGGCATAGAAACACTTCTGTGTTTATTGGTTACACCAGATCGAATTAAAGGCGATGCCGCGATTCATTTTAATGTATATCGCAATCGCCAATTGCCAATCTTTTATCTTCATGAAAATTCTTTGGCTGAGCTTGGTAATAAACTGAGTCAGTCTGACATCATAATAGACGCCATTTTAGGTACCGGGGTGAATGGCCCGGTTAGGGAACCATTTAAATCGGTTATTTCAATGGTCAATCAATTTGCCGAAAAGAAATTTGTGTTGTCCGTTGATATTCCATCAGGGGTCAGTAGTGACAGTGGACTAGTTGAAGATGAAGCCATCAAGGCGGACAAGACGGTTACCTTTGTTTTCCCGAAAAAAGGTTTTTTCTTAGCGGATGGACCGAAATATATTGGCAAGTGGAAGGCTGTGGACATTTCTGTGCCGCCACAAATTGCTGCCGACTTAAGTCTAAATATGCCAAAACTGATTACTAAAGAGTTAGTCAAAGCTTCAATACCGGTGCGCCCGGAGAATGGTCATAAGGGAACTTTTGGCCATGCCCTTATTCTTGGCGGGTCACGGGCTTATATAGGTGCCCCAATTTTTACCGCAAAGGCCGTATTAAAGTCAGGTGCTGGTTTAGCTACTTTAGCTGTTCCGGAAAGTGTTTATTCACTGGCTGCTCCGCAAAATCCAGAATTCCTATTTTTACCACTATCTGAGCAGGATGGCCATTTTTCCCAAAAAGCGGTTGAAGAAATTGCAGTTCAACTGCATCAATTCGATAGTGTGGCAATTGGTCCGGGGATGAGCAGATTTTCTGGTGGTGAAAATTGGCTTAATTACTTTTTTTCTTATTTAAAAAACCAGCCAATTGTCGTAGATGCTGACGCTCTATTTTTATTGCGTAATAGCTTAGATTTGGTGCGTGAGTATCAGGGGAATGTTATTTTTACTCCTCATCCAGGTGAAATGGCTAGTTTAGTAAATAAGACCGTAAAAGAAGTGGAAGCGAATCGAATCGAGATCGCTACAAATTTTGCTAAAGATAATCATGTGTATTTGCTTTTGAAAGGTCATCGGACAATTATTGCCACACCAAACGGGGATGTTTACATAAACCCGCACGGTCATGATGCTTTGGGTAAAGGTGGAAGTGGAGATGTGCTGACCGGGCTGATTACTTCTTTTCTTGCTCAGGGTGCTTCTCCGGTAAATGCCCTTGTGTCAGCTAGTTATTTACATGCGCGAGCTGGGGAAGAAAAGGCTAAAACATTATCCCACTACGGAGTGTTGCCTTTTGATATTATTGACGGAGTTAGAGAGTTATTGAATGATTTGATGTAGCTACAGTCATTTTTAGACGATTAAGTTTCAAGGTTTAAAGTTGCGTCAAACTCTATTCAAGATGACCATCACCACAAAAAGGCCTTTCCTTTGACTATTATTCTTGAGTTTCTCCTATCTAAGTGATGTAAATCATGCTAGCGGTGTTGGATGTATGATTTAATGGTATCAAGACTCAACTTGGAGGGTTTTTAAATGGCGAATATCCGAATAGAGAAAAATGATTTAATTCTTGAAGCAGGATTAGAGGATTTACAAACCATTATTAATGAGGCTACGGCAAATATTGATTTATATAAAGAAGAGATTGCTGTTATTTATGAGAAAATGCCTAAATTTGATTATAAATATTTTTGTTTTTATGCGTATTCAACTTATCGCTTGTTGGAAAACTCATTAAAGTTTAATACTGATGAAGTTGGACATTTTCGTTTGATTGCACCAGAGTCATTTTTCTTTGCTTTTTATGGCATGATTGCCTCTTTACACACGCAGCATAATCTTCAAGTCAGCTAAATATATCCCATGGATGAACCTATTCCTCAACAGTGGATGGGTTCATTTTTATTGCATTCAACTGCTTATATATTGCTCATCCATTTTTAGCAAATGGATAACTTGATATGGAATAGAGAACGATAAAGTTGAAAAGGAGGTCTAGCCCATGAGTTCAAATAATAATCGAGGAAAGAATGACCACGAAAATGAAAATGAAAATCTTAATCAAATAATAAAAAACTCAATCGAGATTGAAGAAGATTTAATGCGGACTTACCTAATTACGGCTGAACGGATTCATGATGATGAAGCATTAAAGAATCGGCTGGAAAACTTTGCAGAGGGAAATGCGAAAAGGACGAAGCAACTCATCGATGAGTTAAAAAACGGTAGAGATGATTGAAGCAAAAGCTGTAGGGATTAACATAATCCCGCAGCTTTTTATTATTTTGCCTTGATGCTTGTAACAGTTCGATGCAAAGGTTATGGTTAGGATATCCTATGAAAAAGGTTTTCTGCTATTATTATGAATAGCACTAACTTTTTTGTAATGCCATACATATCGATTTACTCATTTGTTCTTAATGGAAGACTACTTTTAAAAAAATTTAAAACAACTAGATAAAAGAAGTTTAAAGGAGAGGTTAGAAATGCAAAAAATCGGTCGAAATGATTTATGTACATGTGGAAGTGGGAAAAAATATAAGAATTGCTGTGGGAAAAATAGTGTTGTCTCAATTGATTCGTTAATAGAAACAGATTTACAGGAATTACAGCTTAATCTGCTTGACTATTCTTTGAAAAATTACCAAGACGAAATGGAAGATTATTTGGAAGATTGCTACGATGATGTATATATTCCTGATGAAGCATATGAAATGTTTCACTTTTTTTCGCTAACATGGTTTATTACGTCTGTAGAATTAGAAGAAGGTTCAATTTTAGAAGATTTTGTTGATCAGATTTCTCCTAAAATTAGTCGCCAAAGAGTAAAGGATATTTTGGAAACGTGGAAAACTGCCAAGCCGTCTGTTTATAACATTCAGCACCAAGACAATCATAATTTTTTAACTTTGGAAGATATTTTTACTAATGTGTTGCACAAAGTAAGAGTGACTGAAGAAGACCATATCGTTGAAACAGGGGGATTGGTATTGGGTACCATTCTACCTGCAGGGTCGACCTCGATATTTTTCACAACATTTCTGGACCTTCCAGCCCCTGAATCAGAGGAATTGAAAGCGGAAATATACAATCTATATGAAGATAGTGAGGCAGAAAACCCTGCGGAATTTATGTCTTCATCTTTTATTGAAGTGCTTGATTTATTTATGTTTGGCAATTCCAATTTATCATTAGCAGTCGATGACATAGAGTGGACTTCGCCTAAGCAAAAGGAAGTTGTGGAAATCTTCCAGGAGTATATGGAAAATTTCGGGCATGAAGAAACCATTGTTTATTTGGGTATTTTTCTTTGGAAAGTCTACTGTGAACGGAAAAATCCTTCCATAAAAAATCCGAATGTGTTTGGAGCTGGGTTAATTTATTTAGTAGATAAGATTCTTCCGTTTGGAGGTTTTATAACTCAAAAGGATTTAGCTGTAGAATTTGAAGTCTCTAGTGGTAGTATCTCAAGTAGGTATAAAGATCTAGAAAACGTCCTTTCAGATGAAATCGAGAATTTGCAAGATACGATTAACGAGGCAGATTTTGATTTTGAT
>CALCRD010000233.1 GCA_937894355.1 uncultured Bacillus sp. | reverse complement strand
AAAAATCAAAAATGCCGTATGCATACATGAATAAAAGTAATATGGAAAAAATATTCAATATAAACTATTTTTACTCTTAGGTTTGTTCTTTATAAAGGAATACGTTATTACTCTTAAAATGTTGCTAACAGATTCTATTTGTTATAAGATTGGAATGAGAATAGATTGAGAATGAAAAAAATTCACAGTCAATATTGACTGAATGATACATTAGATGGAGGTATTAATTATGGCAGGATCTACATTAACAGTTAAAGATCTTCACGTTTCAATTGAAGGAAAAGAAATATTGAAAGGTGTAGATTTAGAGATAAAAGGCGGAGAAATCCACGCTATCATGGGTCCAAACGGAACTGGAAAATCGACTTTGTCATCTTCAATTATGGGTCATCCAAAATACCAAGTGACAAGTGGCAGTATAACATTAGATGGAAAAAATGTATTGGAAATGGAAGTTGACGAACGTGCTCGTGCAGGTCTTTTTCTCGCTATGCAGTACCCAAGTGAGATTAATGGCGTATCTAATGCCGACTTTTTACGCTCAGCAGTGAACAGCAAACGTGGAGAAGGCAACGAAATTTCGCTGATGAAATTTATCAAAGATATGGATAAAAAGATGGATTTCCTAGAAATGGATCCAAATATGGCACAGCGTTATTTGAATGAAGGATTCTCTGGTGGAGAGAAAAAACGCAATGAGATTCTTCAATTAATGATGATTCAACCAAGAATTGCCATTTTAGATGAAATTGACTCTGGCTTGGATATTGATGCCTTGAAGGTAGTGTCAAAGGGTATTAACGATATGAGAAGTGAAGAATTTGGTTGCTTGATGATCACTCACTATCAACGCCTGTTAGATTATATTACTCCAGATTTTGTTCATGTTATGATGCAAGGACGTATTGTTAAATCTGGTGGAGCTGAATTAGCACAGCGCTTAGAATCGGAAGGATACGACTGGATCAAAAAGGAACTTGGTATTGAAGACGAAACAGTTGAGCAAGAAGCGTAAGCGTTGGGGGGATAACAATGACAACTGAACTAAAATTACCGTTGGATCGGGAATACATCAGTTCTTTTTCTAAGGAAATGGGAGAACCTAGCTGGTTAACAGAATTGCGTTTACAAGCAGTTACTGTTGCAGAAACTCTTCCATTGCCAAGACCTGATAAAACAAAAATTGCAAAATGGAATTTTACCCAATTTTCTAAACACATCGTTAAAAGTGATGATTTCAATTCACTAAACGATTTACCAGAAGCAGTAAAAGCTCTAATTGATTTAGAAGCGGCTGATAAAAATTTATATATTCAACGTAATAATCGTCCGGCATTTTTGTCATTAACGAAGGAATTGCAGGATAAGGGCGTTATTTTTACCGATATTTTCACTGCTGCACGTGAGCACGGTGATCTACTTCAACAATATTTAATGAAAAGCGGTGTGAAAATTGATGAACACCGTTTAACAGCCTTACATGCTGCATTAATTAATGGTGGAACTTTCTTGTATGTTCCAAAAAATGTTGAAGTGGCTCAACCCATCCAAGCAGTATTTTTACACGATAATGCCGAAGCAAGCCTGTTCAATCATGTTTTAGTCGTTGCTGAGGCTAATAGTTCAGTGACTTACGTGGAAAACTATATTTCTACTGTCGAATCGGCAACGGGAATTGTTAACATCGTTACTGAAGTGCTTGCCAAAGAAAACGCCAGAGTTCAATATGGTGCAGTAGATAATCTTACTTCTGGCATCACCACATACGTTAATCGTCATGGTGTTACTGGACGCAGCGCACGTATAGATTGGGCACTGGGCTTAATGAACGATGGAAACACCATCTCGGAAAATACAACGAATCTTATTGGAGATGGCTCAATAGCAGATTCAAAGACAGTTGTAGTCGGACGTGGGGAGCAAGTACAGAATTTCACTACCACCATTATCCATCATGGAAAAAATACTGAAGGCAATATTCTTAAGCATGGTGTAATGAAAGATAGTGCAACTTCAATATTTAATGGGATTGGCAAAATTGAGCATGGCGCATCTAAGTCAAATGCTCAACAAGAATCTCGTGTTCTAATGCTAAGTGAAAAGGCTCGTGGTGATGCGAATCCAATGCTATTGATTGATGAAGATGATGTTATCGCAGGACATGCAGCATCTGTTGGCCGAGTAGATCCAGTGCAACTTTACTATTTAATGAGTCGTGGAATTCCAAAAAAAGAGGCAGAGCGCCTAATCATTCATGGTTTCTTAGCACCTGTTGTTAATGCTTTACCAATTGAAGGTGTTAAGAAGCAACTGGTTGAAGTGATTGAAAGGAAAGTAAGATAATGAATGTTCAAGAAATCCGTAAACTGTTTCCCATATTAGATCAGGAAGTAAACGGAAAACCTCTTGTTTATCTTGATAGTGCTGCTACATCACAGAAACCTGTACAGGTAATTGAAGCAATCAACCGGTATTATCGAGAATATAACTCAAATGTTCATCGCGGGGTGCATACCCTTGGTACAAGAGCTACTGATGGATATGAAGGTGCACGTGAAAAAGTTAGAAAGTTCATCAATGCAAAATCGATGCAAGAAATTATTTTCACTCGTGGCACAACAACATCATTGAATACTGTTGCTCGAAGCTACGGTGAGGCTAATCTGCATCAAGGTGATGAAATTGTTATCACATATATGGAGCATCATAGTAATATCATTCCTTGGCAACAGGTGGCAAAGAAAACCGGTGCTACATTAAAATACTTGCCGCTTCAACCTGATGGCACGATTTCACTTGATGATGTTCGTACAACCGTTACAGCAAATACAAAAATTGTATCTGTTATGCATGTTTCTAATGTCTTGGGGACAATAAATCCGATAAAAGAAATCGCAAAAATTGCCCATGAAAATGGTGCCATAATGGTCGTTGATGGTGCACAGAGTGTACCGCATATGAAAATTGATGTGCAGGATTTAGATTGCGACTTTTTAGCATTTTCAGGTCATAAAATGTGTGGTCCAACAGGAATCGGCGTTTTATATGGTAAGAAACAATTGCTGGAAAAAATGGAGCCAATTGAATTTGGCGGCGAGATGATTGATTTTGTTGATCTTTATGACTCAACATGGAAAGAACTACCATGGAAGTTTGAAGGCGGCACGCCAATTATTGCCGGCGCCATTGGTTTAGGAGCTGCAATTGACTTTTTAGAAGAAGTTGGTTTGGAGCAAATCTTAGCACATGAACATAGACTAGCAGCATATGCAGTTGAAAAAATGTCTACGATTGAAGGAATTACGATTTACGGTCCAAAGGATCCGAAAAATCGTGCTGGAGTAGTAACCTTTAATATCAGCGATGTACACCCACATGATGTTGCAACAGTCTTAGATGCAGAAGGAATTGCTGTTCGTGCAGGTCATCACTGTGCGCAGCCATTAATGAAATGGTTAAAGGCATCAGCTACTGCCCGGGCTAGCTTCTACTTATACAATTCAGAAGAAGAGATTGATAAGCTCGTTAGTGGGCTTGTCAAAACAAAGGAGTATTTTAGCGATGTCTTCTAATAATTTAGATACCCTCTATCGTCAAGTAATCATGGATCATTATAAAAATCCAAGAAACAAAGGCGTTTTAGAGGAAGGTAGTTTAACAGTAAACATGAATAATCCAACTTGCGGAGATCGAATCCAGTTGACGATTAAGGTCGAAGACGGAATCGTTGCCGATGCAAAGTTTGAAGGAGAAGGTTGTTCCATTTCCATGTCCTCTGCGTCAATGATGACACAGGCTATTAAAGGCAGACCGATTAATGAAGCCATTAAAGTGTCCCATGCTTTTTCGAATATGATTCAAGGGAAAGAGTACAATGAGGAAGACTTAGACCTAGGTGATATTGAAGCACTACAAGGTGTATGTAAATTCCCAGCTAGAATTAAGTGTGCTACCCTTGCTTGGAAGGCTATGGAAAAGGGCTTGAAAGAAGAAGAAGAGGAATAACCAACTGCTTTTAGAATGGAGGAATACTCGTGATGGCTAAAAATATGCCAGAAATCGGTGATTATAAATATGGCTTTGCCGATAAAGACGTTTCCATTTTTCGGTCAAAACGTGGCCTAACACGTGAAATTGTCGAGGAAATTTCAAAACTAAAGGATGAGCCTCAGTGGATGTTAGATTTCCGCTTGAAGTCACTAGACCTTTTTTATAAAATGCCAATGCCACAATGGGGCGGCGACCTTACTTCATTAAATTTTGATGAAATTACTTATTACGTAAAACCATCTGAACGCTCGGAAAAATCATGGGATGAGGTTCCAGAAGAAATCAAACAAACATTTGATAAACTGGGTATTCCTGAAGCTGAGCAAAAGTATTTAGCTGGAGTTTCAGCTCAATACGAATCAGAGGTTGTTTACCATAACATGAAGGTAGAATTGGAAGAACTTGGTATAGTTTTCAAGGACACCGACTCTGCTTTAAAAGAAAATGAAGATATTTTCCGTGAGCATTTTGGAAAAACAATTCCGCCAACGGATAATAAATTTGCTGCTCTTAATTCTGCAGTTTGGTCAGGTGGTTCCTTTATCTATGTACCAAAAGGAATAAAAGTGGATACACCACTACAAGCCTATTTCCGAATCAACTCAGAAAACATGGGTCAATTTGAGCGAACTTTAATCATTGTTGACGAGGGTGCTTCTGTGCATTATGTTGAGGGCTGTACGGCGCCAGTTTATACCACGAATTCACTTCATAGTGCGGTTGTAGAAATCATTATTAAAAAAGATGCCTATTGCCGCTATACAACGATTCAAAACTGGGCTAACAATGTGTTCAACCTTGTTACAAAGCGCTCCGTTTGTGAAGCGAATGCCACGATGGAATGGATTGATGGTAACATCGGTTCTAAACTTACGATGAAATATCCTGCGGTTATTTTAAAAGGAGAAGGCGCTCGAGGCATGACTCTTTCCATCGCAATTGCTGGTAAAGGTCAGCATCAGGATGCTGGTGCAAAAATGATCCACTTAGCACCTAATACTTCCTCCACAATTGTTTCGAAATCGATTTCCAAGCATGGTGGAAAAGTAACCTATCGTGGAATTGTCCATTTCGGCCGTAAAGCTGATGGAGCCCGAGCAAATATTGAATGTGATACATTGATTATGGATAATCAGTCTACTTCAGATACTGTGCCATACAATGAAATCCTAAATGACAATATTTCACTAGAGCATGAAGCGAAGGTGTCTAAAGTATCAGAAGAACAATTATTCTATCTAATGAGCCGTGGTATTTCCCAACAAGAAGCCACAGAAATGATCGTAATGGGCTTTATCGAGCCATTCACCAAAGAACTTCCAATGGAATACGCTGTTGAGATGAACCGCTTGATCAAGTTCGAGATGGAAGGTTCTATCGGGTAATCATATTAAAAAAAAAGTCCGCTTGCCAAATTTGGTGAGCGGTTTTTTTCGTTTCACGGATGTCGCGCAAAAATTGGACAAGTAACTGTGACAACCCGGATTTTGTCGAAGTTTATTAGGGAGTTAGGGATATGACCATATATCTGGCTTGCAGTAGTTTCAAGGTGAAACAAGATATTATATTTCTAGGTGTCATAGTTCCATTTTAACCGACGGACAAATAGAAAATTAGTG
>CALCRD010000232.1 GCA_937894355.1 uncultured Bacillus sp. | reverse complement strand
TTCACTAGACGCTAGGCGCTGGAGCTAGACACTAATCTAGTTTCAAAAAACTTATGCTTTCTTTACTGTTTAAAAAACAAATTTAACTGTGTTCAGTCTTACTTTGATTTCTTCAATGATTTGAAGTTCTTCTTCTATCCCCTTAGCCTGAAAGGTTACCGAAAAGCGAACGTATTTTCCTGTATCATCCCAGGGAACGCTGGAGATTAAATGTTCCCGAATTAAATATTGGCTAAACTCCTCTGCTGACTTAAACTCAGGACCCCCAACTACTTCTTTAGGGATCTTGGTGTATAAGAAAAATGATCCTTTTGGTTTCTTAGCATGAAAGCCACAATCACGTAAGGCTTGTGCGAGCATTTCATGTCGCCGAGAATATTTTTCGGTAATGTGTTCGGTAATCTCTGGATGAGAAAGAGCAAAGGCTGCTGCTTTTTGAATAGCGATAAATTGCCCAGAATCATTGTTATCTTTCACTGTCGCAAACGCTCTAATTAGCTTTGAATTCCCAACAATAAATCCGATACGCCATCCTGTCATGTTAAAAGACTTCGATAAGGAATGAAGTTCCACTCCTACCTCCTTAGCACCAGGAACTGACAGAAAACTCAGTGGTTTTTCTCCATCAAAAACTAGAGCAGCATAAGCAGCGTCATGGACGACGATCAACTCATGTTTTTTAGCAAATTCAACGACTTCTTTAAAAAATTCGACATTTGCCAATGCGCCTATAGGATTGTTTGGGTAATTCAGATACAGCAGCTTCGCTCTTTTTAGTACATGATCCTTCAAGGTATCAAGCTTAGGTAAAAAATTATTTGCTTCTAAAAGTGGAAGGTGAACCACTTCTCCACCATAATATTTGGTATGTGTACCCAAAATCGGGTAACAAGGAGCTGGCATAATTGTAATATCACCTGGATTGATAAAGGCTGCTGGTAGCATTGCTAATGCTGACTTCGAACCAATCACATGATTAATTTCTGTTTTCGGATCGAGATTATCAACTGAGAATACTTCTTTCATGTAAGAAGCTGCTGATTTTTTAAACTCATCGATACCATTATCGGAATAAAAGCGATTTTCAGGCTTACTGGCTTCTTCTGCTAAAATTGTAACAATCGATTCATCAGCCATTGCATCAGGCTCACCCACACCTAAATCAATTAATTCAATACCAGGCTTAGCGAGAATCGCCTCTCTTTTTGCCCGCTTAATTTTTTCGAATTTATAAATTTCTTCTTTTAAGCCAAAGGCAGGTCCTCCAACACGATCTGCAAATAGCTTTTGTATATAATCTGTTGTCGGCATGTAATGATCTCTCCTACTCTTGTTACTCAGTTCCTCAACTTTCCACTATTCTCAATTCTTCTTGATTTTCTTGAATAATTCTTTTGTATTCTTTTGGGATGATTTTTACCCACTTAGACTGGCTATCATTCCAATTGTGCAGAATCGATGAAGCTCGTGAACTGCTTGTATAGGAGTAATATTTTAGAATGAGTTGGTAAACTTCCTCGCGATCTCGTTCATCTACCAAGCTTTCTAAGTCAACCACCTCTAAATTGCACTGCTTTTGAAACGACCCAAAATCTTCTGTGTATACATAAGCTATTCCACCTGACATTCCCGCAGCAAAGTTCTTACCTACTGAACCTAGGACAACAACCCGACCTCCAGTCATATACTCGCAGCCATGGTCACCAATTCCTTCTACAACGGCATTAATCCCACTATTTCTCACGCAGAAACGATCTCCAGCAAGTCCATGAATATATGCTTCACCTGACGTTCCTCCATAAAAAGCAACATTCCCAATTATCGTATTTTCTTCAGGAATAAAATTACAGTTTTCTGATGGATTTACAATGATTTTGCCACCAGATAAACCTTTCCCAACATAATCATTAGCTTCTCCTTCAAGTGTCAAAGTGACCCCTTTTGGCAGAAAGGATCCAAAGCTTTGTCCTGCTGAACCATTAAAATTTAATATAATTGTATTTTCCGGAAGACCTTCTAGGCCAAACCGTTTGGTAATTTCACTACCTAAAATTGTACCGACAGTCCGATTAATATTTTGAATTGGAAAACTGGCATTTACCTTTTGTTTTTCAGTTAAGGCTGGTTGGCATGCGGCTAATAACTCGCGATTATCAAGTGATTTTTCCAAACCATGGTTTTGTTTGTGCAGATTATACACACCACTGTTTTTAGCGATTTCAGGTTGATGTAGGATTGATGATAAATCTAGACATTTTGCTTTCCAGTGCATTTTTGCTTGCTCACTTTGAGTTAACAAATCGGTTCTCCCGACCATTTCATTGATTGTTTCAAAACCTAATTCTGCCATAATTTCGCGAACGTCTTGGGCGATAAAGCGCATGAAATTCACAACATGCTCAGGATCCCCGATAAATTTCTTCCGCAAATCAGGATTTTGAGTGGCAATACCGACAGGACAAGTGTCTAGATGGCAAGCCCGAACAAGTACACAACCTAGAACAACAAGAGGGGCTGTTGCAAAACCAAACTCTTCTGCACCAAGCAATGCAGCCATAACGACATCTCGACCAGTCATCATTTTCCCATCTGCTTCAAGCACAACCCGATCTCGAAGCCCATTTAGTATCAAAGTTTGATGGGTTTCAGATAAACCAAGCTCCCATGGCATACCTGCATGCTTAATACTAGTACGTGGTGCTGCTCCTGTCCCACCGTCAGCTCCACTTATCAATATGACATCCGCCAGGCCTTTAGCTACACCTGCCGCTATTGTTCCAACTCCGGCTTTTGCCACAAGCTTCACACTAATTCTTGCTAGGGGATTAGCATTTTTTAAATCATGAATCAGTTGGGCTAAATCTTCTATTGAATAGATGTCATGATGCGGTGGTGGAGATATCAAACCAACACCTGGAGTAGCTCCGCGAACTTCAGCAATCCATGGATAAACTTTGCTACCTGGTAATTGTCCACCTTCACCGGGTTTTGCTCCTTGGGCCATTTTGATTTGAATTTCATCAGCATTCATTAAATAGTAACTGGATACACCGAAACGTCCTGATGCTACTTGTTTGATTGCACTTCGGCGCGAATCTCCATTTTCATCTGGAATAAAGCGATCTGGATGTTCTCCCCCTTCACCACAGTTACTTTTGCCACCAAGGCGATTCATGGCAATAGCTAATGTTTCATGTGCTTCTTGACTTAATGAGCCATAAGACATAGCTCCGGTTTTAAATCGACTAACGATTGACTCAATTGACTCCACTTTATCAATGGGGATCGGTTTTGATGCTTTAAAGCTAAATAAGTTGCGGATGAAAATCAGATTTTCATCATTCGCTTTAGTTGTATATTTTTTATACAACTGATAATCGTTAGTACGGCAAGCCTGTTTTAACATCCGAATTGTTTCTGGACGAAATGCATGAACTTCACCGTCCTTCCGCCATTGAAAATCACTCCCTCTCTCTAGCGCTTCATTTTGTTCCTCTGTGTCGAAGGCTTTCTTATGGCGGATGATTGTTTCTTTGGCAATCATTTCAAGGTTAATTCCAGCCAATTGGCAGGCAGTACCCGTAAAATACTGGTCAATAACTGCTGAATCGATCCCTACTGATTCAAAAATTTGCGCCCCGCGATAACTTTGAATTGTAGAAATGCCCATTTTTGAAAGGACTTTTACAATTCCAATGGTGGAAGCATGAATATAATTGTTAACTGCTACATTGAAATCTGCTTGGTTGATTTTTCCGTTTGTTAGCATTTCTTTAATGCTTGCAAAGGCAAGGTAAGGGTTAATCGCATCGGCCCCATAGCCAATTAGCATACATAATTGATGAACATCACGTGCTTCACCGGTTTCAACCATTATACTGACCTTCGTCCTTGTGCCTTTTCTAACTAAATGATGATGAAGCCCACTTACAGCAAGTAATGCCGGAATGGCTGCTAAGTTTTTGTTCATTCCTTTATCTGACAATATAATGATGGAAAATCCATTATCTAAAGCCTCATCAACCTGATTAAATAATCTATTTAGTGCTGTTTCCAAGCCTGTTTTTTTATTAATTGCTTCAAATAAAATTGAAAAAGTTTTTGATTGAAATGGTTCAAGGTGATAATGACGGATTTTTGCTATGTCAGCGTCAGAACAAATCGGAGTCTCTAAGCGAATACGCTGGCAGCTTTTCGAATTTGGATTTAGCAGATTTCCCTCTGCCCCAATCAGGGTTGAAGTAGATGTAACAAATTTTTCTCGAATAGCATCAATGGGTGGATTGGTAACTTGGGCAAACAACTGTTTAAAATAGTTGTATAAAAGCTGCGATTGATTCGAGAGAACTGCTAGCGGCATGTCATTTCCCATTGCACCGATTTGCTCTTTTCCTTCTACCGCCATTGGACCAATTTGTTTTGTTAATTCTTCAATCGTATAACCAAATGCTTGCTGGAAATGTGAAAGCTGTATGTTCTCAGAAACTTTCGGCTCAGACTCTAATGCATTTGGTAATTGATTAATATGAATGCTTTGATTGTCTAACCAGTTGCGATAAGGTTGATCACTGGAAACTTTCCGCTTTATTTCTTCATTAGAGACAATCCGTCCCTCTTCTAAGTCAATCAGTAACATTTTTCCCGGACTTAATCTTCCTTTTTCGATTATCTTACTTGGATGAATATCAATAACCCCAGCTTCAGAGGCGAGAATAATCGTATCCTCGTTAGTCACATAATATCTCACTGGACGAAGTCCGTTTCGGTCTAACATTGCTCCAATCTGTTTGCCATCGGTAAATGCAAATGCTGCTGGTCCATCCCAAGGTTCCATTAAATGACTGTGATACTCATAAAACGCCTGTAAAGAATCATCCATAGAGTAATCATTTTCCCAAGGTTCTGGTACCATCATCATCGCCGCATGTGGTAAAGACCGACCAGAAAGATGTAAGAATTCCAGGCAGTTATCAAAGGAAGATGAATCACTTCCATTTTTATCGATAATCGGTAAAATATCCTTGCCTTTCGTTCCAAATACTGAATATTCTGCATTCTGTTCACGTGCTTTCATCCAGTTTACGTTACCTTTTAACGTATTTATTTCTCCATTATGAATTAAGTAGCGATTTGGATGTGCTCTTTCCCAACTCGGAAATGTATTTGTGCTATAACGCGAATGAACAAGTGCATAAGGTGATTCAAATCTTGGATCTTGTAAATCAAGATAATATTGATCAAGTTGTTCGGGAGTTAGCATTCCTTTGTAAATAATCGTTCTGGTTGAAAGACTGGCCACATAAAAGGTTTCATTCCCTGCCAACTGATTTTTTTGGATAAAATTTTCAACTCTTCTTCTAATCAAAAATAATTTCCGCTCAAAGTCAATTTCTTCGATTATTGCATCTGACTTACCAATGAAGACTTGACGAACATAAGGCTGACTTAACCTTGCAGTTTGACCAATGTTTGTGTCATCTGTTGGAACATTTCTCCAACCAAGGATTGTAAGCCCCTCTTCAATTATCACTGTATTAAACACTTCTTCACAAAGGGCCCGATTGGTTACATCTTGAGGTAAGAAAACCATTCCTACACCGTAGTTACCTGGTTCACACATGCTCAATGGTGAACATAAGCGTTGGAAATAATTATGGGGGATTTGGATCATAAGCCCTGCACCGTCACCAGTGTCAGGATCGCTTCCTTGACCACCTCTATGCTCCAATCGGCACAGCATTGTTAAGCCTTGCTTTACTATCTTGTGTGACGTTTTTCCTTTAATATTAGCAATTACTCCAATCCCACATGCATCACGTTCAAATGCCGGATTATAAAGTCCTTGCTTAACTGGTGGTTTAATCTGTTTCATTTTTTCATCCTTTCTCATTATAAAATATTCTAAACCATATCATGTAGAACATTTTCGAGATATGATTCATCACTTTTTAATGTTGATTTTTTGTAAATTTCCTATGTACACATCATATAACATTTTGATTTATCTAAACAATATATATTTAACATGAAATTAATCTATTATTGATATGTATTTACCATTCGAAATTAATCTTACATGCTGATAGATTATGGACTGAACTCTCCTGAAGCGGTATAAATAAGGGATTCCCATTGGGCTTTACAATAAAAAAAACAGACCTTTGTGAGAAAAACAAAGGTCTGTTAGTATGTATTATTCTCCTAAATCAACATTGTGGTACACTTGTTGGACATCTTCAAGATCTTCGATTGCATCGATCATTCTTTCGAATTTTGCTAGTGCATCTTCTGAAAGTGTGATGTCATTTTGCGCAAGCATCGTCAGTTCAGCTACAGAAAACTCAGTTACTCCAGCGTTTTTAAAAGCTTCCTGTACAGAATGGAATTGGTCAGGTTCAGAATAAACGATAACCGCCTCATCTTCTTCGATAATGTCACGTACATCAACATCAGCTTCCATTAATAGTTCTAATACTTCATCTGCAGTTTTTCCTTCAACACCGATTACAGCTGTTGCATCAAACATATAGGCAACAGAGCCACTAACTCCCATGTTTCCACCATTTTTACCAAATGCTGCACGTACATCAGATGCTGTACGATTCACGTTATTTGTCAATGTATCGACGATAACCATTGATCCATTTGGTCCGAATCCTTCATAACGAAGTTCATCATAGCTTTCTTCTGAACCACCTTTGGCCTTTTCAATCGCCCGGTCAATAATCGTCTTCGGAACACTATACGTTTTGGCACGTTCAAGCACAACTCTTAATGCGCCGTTTGATACTGGATCGGGTTCACCTTGTTTAGCAGCAACATAGATTTCTCGGCCAAACTTGGCATAGATACGACTTGTATTTGCATCTTTTGATGCTTTTTTTTCTTTAATATTATTCCACTTACGGCCCATAATGAACACTCGCTTTCCACTTTGAATCTTACCTAAATTATGAAATAAACTACTTCTTCAGGGCTTTTAAAAAAAGGAGATAACAAATTGTGGCATTTCTATAGAACCAAGTACACACAATTCGTTCCTGAAGTTGTTGCATTCATTTAACAGATTATATTATACATCAATTGCATATCTATTTAAAACCATTAACAAACATGAACAGATAATTTTTAGATATTAGACAATTGCAACATTTAGCATTACAATTCACAAAGTACCCACAAATATGGTACGGTTAAAGAATCTCTAATAGTAAGTTAGGAAGTGACATATATTTGAAAACTAAAAATGCATTACTTGTTTTATTCCTTGTCATGTTCCTTGTTTATGTTGGTTTTGGCATCATGATTCCAGTCCTGCCCTTTTATGCAGAGGAAATCGGAGCATCACCAACTGAACTTGGATTATTAATGGCTGTGTACTCTTTAATGCAGCTAATATTTGCACCGATGTGGGGAAAAATTTCTGATCGTTACGGTCGCAAACCTGTAATGTTAGTCGGTATTGGTGGACTAGCTTTATCTTTCTTTATGATGGCGGTGTCTACAAATTTATGGATGCTTTATGCAGCACGAATCATCGGAGGTATTTTATCAGCAGCTAATATGCCGACAACAATGGCATATGCTGCTGACATTACTACACCTGAAGATCGTGGAAAAGGCATGGGGATGATTGGTGCAGGAATAGGTCTTGGTTTTGTTTTTGGACCAGCCCTCGGCGGAATTTTTTCTAAAACAAGCTTAAGCTTGCCTTTTTATATTGCCGGTATTTCATCCATTTTAACTATGCTACTGGTGTTATTTGTATTAAAGGAATCTTCTACAGCAGAAAGTAGACTTAAACAATCACAAAATAAAGAGTCATTATGGAAATCGTTTAGTGGTAATCTGTCAATATTATTTATTTTACAATTGTTTATTTCTTTGTCACTATCTGGGCTAGAAGCAACCTTTGCTTACTTTGCAGCTAAAAAAGCTGGAATGGATGCGGCTCAAATGGGTTATGTCTTTATGATTATGGGGCTTGCTGGAGCGATTGTTCAAGGCGGATTAATGGGGAAATTAACGAAAAGGTATGGAGAAGGCCCAGTTATTCAGTGGGGTATTATTATTTCAGCTATTGGATTTGCCTTAATCTTATTAGTAAATAACTTTACAACCGCGGCTATCTTTTTAACGATTTTTGGTATTGGGAACGGCGTCATTCGTCCAAGTATCTCCTCCCTACTGACCAAAACATCAAATGTAGGTCATGGCAGTGCAACTGGACTGCTGTCTTCTTTTGATTCTTTTGGGAGAATTGTTGGTCCACCGGTTGGCGGTTGGTTATTTTCTGTCTCGATTGGCTTGCCTTATATCATTGGAGCTATTCTTTCGATCTTGGCCTTAGTTCTTTATCAACTCTATGCCATGAATGTTCGGCAAACTCAAAAAGCTTAAATAAAAAGGTTGTTTTCGTAAAGTTTGTTGTTAAAATCTTAAACCCGATTTTAACGTGTTATCAGCAATTTTGTAACTTGAAAGTAAGTTTGCAGGCTCTTTTCTCATAAATGTTTGCTGTTTTACTGTCAAATCACTTCATTCTCATCTTAAAAAGCAACAATGTTTGAGAAAAGAGCCAATATAAAAGTCGCCTAGTTTCTCTGGGCGACTTTTCTTGATTTATATGGGTATGATGAATATCAATTATTTGCCGGTTTTGACTACTGCCTTATTAAGGCGATTTGAAGACCTTAGCTACAGTTCTATAATAGTGATCCAAAGTTACGACTGCAAAATACATCCAAAATATCGATATCGTTGTGACGGTAAAAAAACAGCCCTCTTTAAACAGAAACAGATTTAGTTTATAACAAATATAGTTAATTAAGTAGAGGCTCAAGATGACCAAGGTTTTCCAGCGCTTTAATAATTGATAATATTGAACCATTAGTAGTGGTATGGATATGAGAAGATATTGGAATATTCCTAAGGTATACTTACTATATTTAGGATTAGGTAATAGGTTTGTGCTGAAGGTTTGAAAATCGAATAACTGTAGTACGCCCCAATGATATATACCAAATCGTATTCGACCAAATCGTACTATTCATAATTTACCTCTGTAATCCTTTTTTAATTAACTATTATAGGGGGATTTACCGAATTTATACATAAAATGTCGAAAAAAAACACCTTGCTGATTCACAAGGTGTTCCATTTTAACTTAATTTAATGAAGCTTGTTTTTCTTAGTATACATCCTTCCTGGTAAAGGATAAAAATGAAACGATAAAGCCAGCAACTCCCCATACTAAGAGAACCACTAAAGAAAAGCCCAGGGTCATTCCTTCAATTGGTGGTGTTCCCCCGGTTAAATAATTTGTTGGTGTTAAATTGACCATAAATAAATATTTAGCAGATTCCCAAGAAGATACCATACTAGTTAAAATCATCCCGGATATAAGTAAGGCGAGCATGACGCCCATTCCAGCAGCTGTACTTTTAATCAATGTAGACAACATGAATGATAATGTCCCAACAACTTGAGAGACTAACCATACTAAGCCAAATATCATTAACAGGAACTTCCATTGCGGAACAAGATGCACCCCAGCGGTACTTAATTGTCCATTCTCAACTGAAAATCCAGTAATAATCGGTGCAGACCAGCCATTAAACCCAAATACTATTCCCGAAATAAAATAAGATAATACAGCAAATGACAGGATCAGAAAAGAAACGGAAAGCGTAAGTGTTATATATTTACTCAGCAGGATTCGCCATCTTTTCACCGGCCGTGTTAATAATAGCTTTACTGTGCCAGCAGCATGCTCTGATGAGACGATGTCTGCAGAAATAATCATCACCAATAATGGCAATAGCAGCTGAATGGCATGCTGTAAAAATTCTCTCACAAACGTTGGAGCCCCCGGCTCAGAGGGGTTAATATCATGGTCTAAATAATATTGCTGCTGAGATATGGAAATTTGCATTTGTTGCTTCCGCTCCTCAGTAATTCCTGTGGCACTCAAGCGATTTTGGCGATCAACAATGGACTGTTGCAAGGATGTTCGCCAATCCGTTGTCCCAACTTTTTCCGATAGCCTTTCTTGCTCACGAAATTGGGCATAGGTAAACATCGAAATAAGTACCGTCATTATTAATATGACCACAACTAATTTTCTTTTTCTTATAAGCTTGAGGAGTTCATTTTCGACGAGTTTAATCAATGGAATCTCCTCCTGTCAATTCTAAAAATAAATCCTCAAGGCTCGGTAATTTTCGATTCATTTCGGTAACAGTCACATTAGCTTCCACCAATTTTCGATTCCATTTACCAACCTCATTTGCCACATATGCTGTGATGACCGTATTGCCTTCTTGTTTAACAAAATCGGTCAGTTGCGTTAATATTTCTATTCCTGTGGTTATCGGATCAAGTCGCCAAATGACCCGTTCCTTTTGGGTAAGCAGCTTTTGAACTGTTTCTGTGGTAATGATTTTTCCCTTTGAGATTATCGCTACCCGATCACACATGAGTTGGATTTCACTTAGTAAATGGCTAGAAACCAATACACTCAGACCCTCTTCCTCGGCTAAGTAGCGGATAAATTTGCGCATATCCCGGATTCCTGATGGATCAAGTCCATTGGTTGGCTCATCTAAAATGAGAACTTTCGGATGACCTAGAAGGGCTTGGGCAATTCCTAACCTCTGTCTCATTCCCAGTGAATAAGTTTTTACTTTGTCATGGATTCTCTCCTTCATTCCAACTAAATCAATCACATAATGGATTCGCTCTTCATCCACATTAGGGAGCATAACCGCAAAATGCTCTAGATTCTCCCATCCAGTTAAGTATGGGTACATCTCTGGATTTTCAACTATACAGCCGAGGTTTTCCATGGCTTTGGTGAATTGTTTGGCTACATTATAACCACAAATATGTATGGAACCAGAGGATGGCTTTATTAACCCAACAAGCATCCGAATCGTTGTTGTCTTCCCTGCCCCGTTTGGTCCTAAAAAACCAAATACTTCACCTTTTTTAAGATCAAAATTTATCCCTTTAATAATTTCCTTTTTGCCAATGACTTTACGGAGACCTTTAACTGACATAGTTATTTCGCTCATATATTACCTCTTTTTTTCATTGTGATTAATGAGGCCACACGCTCTCCAATCAATCGATAACCCTCAGTATTTGGATGGAATTGGTCCGTGTATAGAAACTCATTTACATTTAATTGAAATAAATCAAAGGTTGGAACAAATACTGTCTTGGGATATCTGGCTGATATTTCAGCACTTTTAAAATTCCAAGATCGAACAATCTTGGATGTTTGGTCAGCATTTTCTAATTCAATAAAAGGATTGTATAAGCCAATCAGAAAAATTTCGGCATCCTTGTTTAATGTCCGAATCTCCGAAAAAATGGTTGTTAAGTTTTTTTCAAAACCGGCTTCAATTGGTGTTAGTGCCTGCTCACTTGTATCAGTCAAACCTTGACCTCCACGAAAAAGGTCATTTCCACCAATGGTAATCAAAATAATATTGGCATTGCTTATTTGTCTTTGTATTTCTTTTTGTTTCACTTGCTCCGCTAATTGAATGGATGTAAGACCGTTAATCCCCACATTAGAGAGAACGAGCTTTTGATCTGTTTTTTTCTCAAGATTGCTTATTAAATTACCGACATATCCTAAACCTTCTGAATCACCAGACCCTCTAGTCAAGGAATCCCCCATGGCAACAATTTGAATTTGTTTTTTGTCTTTGTCCAATTGTGGTTCATCAGAACGAATATCCGATTCAATAGCAGTAGCTTTTGAGGTATCGAAATAGTCATAAAGTGTCAATCCCAGACCCACAATGCAAATTAGGCTCGCTATTACGGAAGTGATTGCTAAAAGTGTAACCGACAGTTTTTTCAAGCTCTTTCCCACCTTCTGTTAAGCTGCAAACGGTTTGTTCCTCATTATTTCCTTCTGGTCTATTATTTTCCAATTCTAAAATTATTATATCCCTTTATCAACAATTAAAAGAGTATGTATTCTGGCAATTGTGAGACAGTTTTGTTATTTTTAAAAGGTTGTATTAAACTTAGCTGTTGATTTCCGTTCCAGGCACTTCGCTTTCCGCGGGCGGTCGGGAAGCCTCCTCGGCGCTAAGCGCCTGTGGGGTCTTCCCTGACCTATTCTTCCCGCAGGAGTCTCGCACCTTCCAC
>CALCRD010000231.1 GCA_937894355.1 uncultured Bacillus sp. | reverse complement strand
GAAACCTATTTATGTTTCCACAGCTGAGGGAGAGGTTTATTCCCGTTTGCAAGAATTAGATTGGCAGAATCGTTGCAATCTGCTTTTTGCTGTTCATGGGGCGATTAAAAAGGTGGCTAGCTCCCCACGTCATAAGGATTCCTAGGCTCCCATCACCAGCCCTTGCTGTTTTGGAGATGTTAATGTATAATTAAATCTAAATTATCATAATCGCATCTTGGGGGGTGAATTTTTCGGAGCAAAGGGAATTTTTGAGTTCTTTGAAACCACGAAAGATGTTAAGCATATTTTGCAAAACCTTCCTTGAATGCAGAAAACATGAAACAGAAATATTCGCCTGAAGGTTTCGTTGAAGAATTCAAAGAAGTATGGTAAACTATTGAATATAGTGCTCTTTTTTAATTAATTGCCTTGGTAAAATTATGAGGATGGGATGTGAAGAGGAATGAACATAGGTTGTACCGGAAAGCTTTTGGATGAGCTGAAGTTGAAACCCAGCACGCGGTTAGTTGAAAACCCCCTGTTCTCCTGGCACGCGGAGTTTCTTCTTTTGAATCATCGCAAAGCTGTGCTTTTGGTAAATGATTTAACCCACTACTGTGTGTTGCTTTTGGGTGTGAATGCACAGGATCTTAGTAACTTAGACCAGTTAGCTGTCAGTGCAATTGAGAAGTCTTTCCTTGCGGAGGGCATCGCACCTGAAATTATTGAGCAGTATCTTCAAGCTTTAGGAGAAGCTAACTTTACCTCAATTAGTGATCACCCCACTGTAGAGGTGATGGCCAGATTTGTCAAAGAAGCCAAGAGTTATCGGGATGAGGAGTTTGATCTGGAGCAAATCGCTCAAGTGGAATTCAATCAACAGGTAGGAAACTGGGATGTAAATGACATAGATGGCGATTACGAATGTCCCCAGGAGACTCTCCACCGAGAGTTGGCTAAACTTGCTAATGTTGAGTCGCCGGTGAGTGTGCGGGCTTTCCAGTTTAGCATAAACCTTGCTTTAAATGAACAAGAGGTATGGCGGAAGGTAATCATACCTGGTAATATTACTTTTCGTAGGCTGCATGCTGTGATTCAAACAGTCTTTAGTTGGCAAGATATTCACCCCCATAGTTTTACCATCTTTAAAAACGGACAACCCGTTGCTAGAATTGTCCCTAGCCAAGAGCATATGAAGAAAGAAACCGAATTGCCAGTTGCTCTAGATAGAAGGACAATGCTAGGGGATTATCTACCTGAACATACGCAAATCAAATATATCTATGATTTTGATGATCGCTGGGAGCATTATCTACAGATAGAGAAGATAATCGAAGCTTATCCCTACAATTACCCAACTTGTATTGACGCCAAAGGGGATGGTCCACCTGAGGATGTTGGTGGTGCTGTAGGCTATAATGCTTTTCTGCAAGTATTAAACGATCCGGAGCATCCTGAGCATGAGGAGACTGTGTCTTGGGGGAAGAAGCAGGATTATAAAGAATTCAACATGATGTGGGTAAACCATAGTCTGCGCTACGCCCAATATTTAAATAGAAGAAGAATCAGGAGGCCCAGTAGTGGGCCATGGAAAAGATTGTATGCTGTAAAATAGATTCAAATAAAAGAACCTGCCCTAGGGCAGGTTCTTTTATTTGAGGACTGTCAGTGGCCAAAGTGGGCTTGTGGTATACTTTAGGTACCAATAGAATCGCTCAGTTCCCTTGTCTTATTGCCTAAAAAGCGCTAGAATAGTGAATAAGAGCGGAATGTACAGAAAGTAGGTAAGAAAGAACTGCCATGTAGGGACAGTGGAAAAAGTTCAGGCTAATAAAAGAGGGCAATAGTTTGAAATTAAAAAAATAAATAAAACAAGTTGCCATTGGCAAATGCGCAAAATTGTTTGAGTAGAAGTTGAAATTAAATCTTTAAAAGAACCTAATTTTGCGGATCTTCTGGGGCGGATTTACTAAAGCTAAATTGCGATATTGGGGATATCGTGGAGTATATAGAACGAGGAGGCAGAGAAATGAAATCAAATTTTACATTTTTAGAAAAAGATTTTCCTGTCTTAGCGCAAATAGGTAATGCGTCTGAAAGCTACCTATACTCCGACGCAAATTCTTGTTTAATTAAGCTGGGCCTGTTTGGTGAAACAGTTGTAAATATCATGTTGAAGTTGGACCGTATTGATCCACCATCTTATGATAATACACATGCAAACCGTATTAATCTTTTAAAGAGAGAGGGATTAATTCCCAAAGGCATTGACGATATCCTTTATTCCCTTAGAAAGGCACGTAACAAGGCAGTTCATGAATATTACGATTCCTTCGAGGATTGTAAAATTCTTCTTGAAATGGCATATAACCTTGGTGTGTGGTTCATGCAAACTTATGGCGATTGGGGATATCTTCCCACAGGTTTTGTATTGCCAGAGGACAATAGCAAACAAGTAGACTATGAGGCTATCTTAAAAGAGAAAGAAGAGCTCATTGAGAAACTAACTGCACAGGCAGAAAAAGTCACTGTTAGTAAAGCTGTTCCCGTGGAAGAAAGGGTAAAACAAGCTATCACGGCAGCTGATCAAATCAATCTATCAGAAAAAGAGATTCGCTACCTTATAGACGATCAACTCCGCAAAGTTGGTTGGAAAGCAGATACTGTAAACTTACGTTATTCTAAAGGTACAAGACCGCAGAAAGGTAGAAATATTGCTATTGCTGAATGGCCTACCGATTCAAAAGTTGGTGACAAGGGTTATGCAGACTACGTGCTTTTCGTCGGGTTAGAACTTGTTGCCATCGTTGAGGTAAAACGTCAATTTATTGATATTCCATCTGTAATTGATTATCAATGCAAGGATTATGCAAAAGGTGTTAAAGAAGAACATGCAAATTATCAAATTGGAACTTGGAACGAATATAAAGCCCCGTTCCTGTTTGCAACAAACGGAAGAAAATATTTAAAGCAGCTTGAAACAAAGTCTGGCATCTGGTTTTTAGATGTTCGCCGCAGCTCTAATATACCTAAAGCTTTGCAAGGGTGGATGAGTCCCAACGGTATTGTTGAACTGCTAGAAAAGGATATTGCATCTGCTAACCATTCCTTGGAAGTGATGCCTTATGACTTTTTGCGTGATAAGGATGGGCTCAATCTGCGGGAATATCAAATAGAAGCCATTGAATCCGCCGAAGAAGCTATTATCGACGGCAAGCAAACAGCTCTGCTCTCAATGGCAACAGGCACAGGCAAAACCAGAACAGTTGTAGGTATTGTATATCGTTTTTTGAAAACAGGGCGTTTTCAGCGCGTCCTATTTCTAGTTGATCGTACTGCCTTAGGCGAACAAGCGCAGGATGTTTTTAGTGAAGTTAAAATAGAGGATTTAATGACCTTAGATGAAATCTATGATATCAAAAAGCTCGAAGATAAAGAGATTGATAAAGAAACAAAAATTCATGTTGCAACGGTGCAGAGCTTAGTTAAGCGGATTTTATATAATGAAGATGAATCCATGCCCTCGGTTACAGATTATGACCTCATTGTGGTTGACGAAGCCCATCGGGGATATTTCCTGGATAAAGAAATGGGCGAGGACGAGCTTCTTTATCGTAATCAGGATGATTATATCAGCAAGTATCGCACAGCGATCGAATACTTTGATGCGGTAAAGATTGCCTTGACAGCAACACCAGCGCTGCACACGAGAAATATCTTTGGTAAACCTGTATTTAACTATTCTTATCGAGAAGCTGTAATAGAAGGTTATTTGGTTGACCATGACGTTCCGCACAATCTTACTACCAAGCTAAGCGAAAAAGGCATTATCTATGAGAAAGGTGAAACGGTAGCCATATATGACCCCATTACTGGTGAAATCACAAACAGCGACGAGTTAGAAGATGAGCTGAAATTTGATGTTGAAAGTTTTAACCGCCAAGTTATCACTGAAAACTTTAACCGCGCTGTTTTAGAAGAGATTGCAAAAAACCTCAATCCTGAGGGTGAAGGCAAAACTTTGATTTATGCGGTAGATGATAGCCATGCAGATCTGATCGTGAAAATTTTCAAAGAGATTTACGAGCCATATGGCGTGGATAATGACGCTATTATGAAAATCACGGGAAGCGTTGGCGGCGGTAATAAGAAGAAGGTACTGGAAGCTATTAGGAGATTTAAAAACGAGAAGTATCCCAATATTGCTGTCACAGTTGATTTACTAACCACAGGTATTGATGTACCTGAAATAACTACGTTGGTCTTCATGCGTCGTGTGAAATCACGTATTTTATTTGAACAGATGATGGGACGAGCTACTCGTCTTTGCCCCGAGATCGGAAAAACTCATTTTGAAATATATGATCCCGTTGGTGTTTATGAGTCTTTAGAAAAAGTAAGTACCATGAAGCCCGTCGTTTCCAATCCGACGGCGACATTTGATGATCTTTTAGATGGATTGGAAATACTTCCCACCGAAGCACAAGCACAGAACCAGATAGATTTGATTATTGCTAAACTACAACGGAAAAACCGCAATTTAAGCGAGACTGCAGTTACTCATTTTGTGGATTTATCAGGAGGGCTAAATCCAAAGCAATTTATTGAAGAAATCAGGGTAATGCCCGTAGGTGAAGCAAAAGAGCTGCTTCTCAAAAACCGTAAGTTGTTTGAAGTACTCAATGAAGGTGGGACGAACCTGAAGCGTCCTGTTGTCATCTCTGACAAAGAAGATGAACTGATAAGTCATACCAGAGGTTACGGTAACGGGATGAAGCCAGAAGACTACTTAGATGAATTCAAAGCTTTTATCACAGATAATATCAATACCATAGCAGCACTTAAAGTGGTTTGCACCCGCCCGGCGGAATTGACGAGAGAAAGCCTCAAGAGTCTTAAACTTGAGCTCGATCGTGAAGGATTTAATGAGCGGCAGCTTAGAACGGCATGGAAAGAGCTCAAAAACCAGGATATTGCCGCGGATATTATTAGTTTTATTCGCAGAGAAGCAATAGGCTCTGCTCTTATCAGTCACGAACAGCGGGTTAAAAATGCTGTACAGAAGCTAAAGGAGAATCATTCCTTCAGCAAAATAGAGCTTGATTGGTTAGAGCGGATTGAAAAGCATTTGCTCGAGGAAACTGTGTTGGATAAGGATGCCTTTGAAAGTGGTGCATTTAAAACAGCCGGTGGTTTTGTTCGAATCAACAAGTTTTTTAACAATAAATTAGAAAGTATCATCTTAGAGCTAAAAGACTATATGTATGATGATGGAGGTAAATCAGCGTGACTAATCAAGAAATTGTATCAAAGCTTTGGAACTTATGTAATGTGCTTCGTGATGATGGTATCACATATCATCAGTATGTTACTGAGCTTACATATATTCTCTTTTTGAAGATGGCAAAAGAAACAGGCACAGAGGGTCAAATTCCAGAAGCTTATAGATGGGATAGGCTAATGGAGCCGAAGGGTGTTGAACTAAAACGCTTTTATAAGAATTTGCTTGACCATCTAGGTGAAAACAGTACAGGCCGAGTACGTGAAATTTATCAAGGAGCAACCTCTAATATTGATGAGCCGAAAAACCTTGAAAAAATCATTACTTCCATTGATACTCTTGACTGGTATTCAGCAAAAGAGGAGGGCTTCGGAAACCTTTACGAAGGTCTACTTGAAAAGAATGCCAACGAGAAGAAATCTGGTGCAGGGCAATATTTTACTCCTCGTATGCTGATTGATGTAATGACAAAGCTGACAGCTCCACAAGCTGGTGAGCTTTGCAATGATCCTGCTTGTGGTACATTCGGTTTCATGATAGCAGCTGATCGTTATGTGAAAGATAATACCGATGATTTATTTGAACTTTCCATCGAGCAGCAGGAATTTCAGAAGAAAAAGGCTTTTTCAGGCTGTGAGCTTGTGCATGAAACCCACCGTCTGGCGCTGATGAATGCCATGCTTCATGATATTGAAGGGCCAATACTGCTTGGGGATACTCTTTCCAATATGGGAAAGAAAATGAATGATTTTGATGTGGTGTTGACAAATCCGCCTTTTGGTACCAAAAAGGGCGGTGAGCGTGCTACTCGTGACGACTTTACCTATCCCACATCAAACAAGCAATTAAATTTTTTACAGCATATTTATCGAAGTTTGAAAGCAAACGGCAAGGCCCGTGCAGCAGTGGTACTACCTGACAATGTTTTGTTTGCTGACGGCGATGGTGCTTCTATCCGCAAAGACTTAATGGATAAATGCAATCTCCATACAATTTTGAGATTGCCTACTGGCATTTTTTATGCCCAGGGTGTAAAGACCAATGTGCTTTTTTTCACCCGTGGCACAACTGAAAAGGATAATACAAAAGAAGTCTGGTTTTATGATCTTCGTACAAATATGCCTTCGTTCGGTAAGACCAATCCTTTGAAACTAGAGCATTTTACTGACTTTATCAATGCCTATACCGCACAAGATCGAAGTAAAGTACAGGACGAGCGGTGGAGTTTCTTTACTCGTCAGCAAATAGAAGAGAAGGGCAACAGCCTTGATCTCGGCCTTATTCGAGATGAGAATGTTTTGGATTATGATGACCTCCCAGATCCCGTAGAAAGTGGGGAAGAAGTGATTGGACAGCTTGAAGAAGCAGTGGATTTGCTGATGGGCGTGGTGAAGGAACTGAAGTCTTTAGGAGTGAACGGTTGATGGCAAAGGCAAAGAAACGAAATTTAAGTCCGGAAGAATTACTAAAGCAGGCGTTAGTCCCAACAGATGAACAGCCTTATGAGGTACCTGGAAATTGGGTGTGGACGAGGTTGGGAAATATTATTGAGTTAATATCTGGTCGCGATGTCCCCCTTGCTCAATGTAATAATGATGCTATAGGGATTCCATATATTTTAGGTGCTAGCAATATTGAAAATGATTCTTTTACAGTTGAACGTTGGATTGAAAAACCAGTTGTTATCTCTATTGCTGGCGATATCTTATTAAGTGTTAAGGGAACTATCGGGAAGATCTATCTTCAACAAGAACCAAGAATTAATATAAGCAGACAGATTATGGCGTTACGGGCATTATCTGCAATTGACAATCAATTTCTGAAGTTATATTTGACGATTCCACTGAAAAAACCCCTATATAACCTGATTTTTAAAAGGGTTTTCGCTCCCATTGTCGAATATA
>CALCRD010000230.1 GCA_937894355.1 uncultured Bacillus sp. | reverse complement strand
ACTCTGCTTTCGTCAAATGGTTTGACGATAAAATCTTTTGCCCCTGCTTCAATGGCTTCTACAACCATCCGTTGCTGTCCCATCGCTGAGCACATAATGATTTTTGCATCTGGGAATTTTCGTTTAATTTCTCTTACCGCTTCGATACCGCCCATTTCTGGCATGGTTATGTCCATGGTGACGAGGTCTGGCTTTAGCTGGCTGAAAAGGATGATGGCTTGATTGCCGTTTTCAGCTTCACCTACTACTTCATGTTCGGTATTCTTCATGATGTTGGTTAAGATCATTCTCATAAATTTAGCATCATCTACTATTAAAATTCTTGCCATGTATGTTCCTCCTGCGGTTTTACTCTTCGGAAAAATAACGATGTCATGCTACTTTTTAATATGTTGACTGAAATACTTCCACCAGCTGAGACCTAATCACCTAAAATTAACCATTTCAATCTTTATTAATGAAGCCTTAATTCATGTGTGGCTGCCATGTCTATACGGGAAAACACTGGTTTAAGAAAAGCGCAAGCGCCTTGGTCAGCGGCGTATGAACTTATAGCCCATCGACTGAGATAAAGGAAACACGAAGTGCGGTCTTCACTTCGATGTTGACTTATCGTAGGGAGATTGGCGGAAGTTCACTAGACGCTAGGCGCTGGAGCTAGACACTAATCTAGTTTCAAAAGACTTAAACATTCTTTACTGTTTAAAATAACTCGGATTTTTCCAGCTAGAAACCGGTAAATCCGCCAGTGAATAATGCGTTTAGTTTTTAAACATTAGGAAGAAAAGGTGCTATTTTTTGAACAATAATGATTATTTGTGTCATCCAATCGAAAAATAAAATAATTCCCATCACAATCATAATATATCCACCGATTTTCATGATTTTTAGATTGTGTTTGCGAATCCACTGCATTTTTCCGATGAAGAATGAAAGGATAAAAAACGGTACGGCAAATCCAAGAATATAAGCTATCATTAATGGCATTCCTGAGTTTGGATCGGTTCCAACTAGTGAAAGGACCACACCGAGGATTGGTCCTGTACAAGGAGTCCAGCCAGCAGAAAAGGCAATTCCAATCAACACAGAGCCAAAGTAACCGGAAGGTCGGTTTTTGAATTCAAAACGTCGTTCTTTCATTAAAAACTCAGGTTTGAAAACACCTACAATAACAAGACCAAATAAAATCATGAAAATCGCACCGATTTGGCGAATTAGGTCACTATATTGCCAAAAAAACTTTCCGAGAAACGATGAAGCAAATCCCAGTGCAAGGAATACAATCGAAAACCCTACAAGGAAAAATAAGGTATGCAACATACTACGTTTTTGAAGCATGGCATTATCATTTTTTAGTTCGCCAACTGACATTCCTGTTATATAAGACAGGAAAGCTGGGTATAAAGGTAAACAACACGGTGAAATAAAACTTAAAAATCCAGCACCGAGCGCAACGAAAATATTTACATCTGTCATTCTTACACATCCCCTATTAACAATTGTTCAGACTCATTCTAACAAAAGTTAGAGTCAAAGGAAACTAAACAGACTGTGAACAATTCATGTCTAATACTGTAAAATATTTAATTACGGTACTAACATTATTTAATTTGTGACAATATTTAGAATAGATAAACGACATTGTATATATATGTAAAAAAAGTCTTTGAATTTGGAGCTAATCTCCGCTATACTATTTAAGGGCTTTAGTTTAATGTAAAATTTTTTACAATTTTTAATATATGACTTTGTTAATGATCAACGTTGTTTTTTACCCAGTGTTGATTGGAGTGGAAGGCACGGAGACTCCTGCGGGAGCAGCGGGACAGGTAAGACCTCACAGGCGTTAGCGCCGAGGAGGCTTACCGCCCGCCCCTAAGGTGCGCGAAGTGCCTGGAGCGGAAATCAACAGCCTTGTTAACAAAGCCTGCCAAAAATACACTTTATCGTTTATATATAAATAAAGAACGAAGGGAACTACAAAATTGTTAAAAGAAGAGTTACTAGCGTTAATCGAAAAGAAACGTGAAGAACTTGGTCACGTTGTTACCGAAAAGGGATTGAATTCAGATGATGCAGTTCACCACAGTCAAGAGCTAGATGAATTGCTAAACAAATACAATCGAATCTTTATCAAAAAGGTATACTCATATTAATAGGAACAGATTAGGTTTTAGGGGACCCTTTCTGTTCCTTATTTTTTTGCTAAATTATTGTTTGTATTAGGCTCTTTTCTCAAACATTGTTGTTTTTTAGATGGATGAAGTGATTAGACAGTAAAACAGCAAACTTTTATGAGAACAGGGCTGGCAAATTTACTTTCAAGCT
>CALCRD010000229.1 GCA_937894355.1 uncultured Bacillus sp. | reverse complement strand
CAATTTAAGGCTCAAGAATATTGATATATCCTTAACTAATTGCAGTGGAATCTAGATTACATATAAATTCAGATTATCAAGTGGTCTGTTTTGTATAGCTGAACAATTGCTAAATAATGGAGGTATTGCGATGACACCCAACGAGTATGTTAGCCAGAATTCGGATAAATTTGCTATTGATTCAAGTGTTATATTACTTCCAAGTACTCGGTTTCGATTTGATGTTCCTACTCATAAACAACTTCCGTGTGTAAAAATTGGTAAAGATTCTATGGTGGGTTGTAATTTTATTTTTGAATCTACAGAGGGAATTATTGAAATTGGTGAAAGAACTTTTATTAATGGGGGTACAAATCTTATTTCACGGACATCAATAAATATAGGAAATGATGTTACAATTGCCTGGGGTTGTTATATATATGATCATAATGCACATTCACTAGAATGGCAGGAACGACAAAAGGATCTCATTATTCAGATTGAAAATTACAGAGAAAATAGGAATATGGTTTTAAATAAGGATTGGTCTACCGTTAAAACGAAACCTATTACTATAAAAGATAAGGTATGGATAGGTTTTGATTGTTTAATCTTTAAAGGGGTAACTGTAGGCGAAGGAGCGATTATCGGAGCAAAATCTGTTGTGACAAAGGATGTTGAACCATGGACTGTAGTAGCAGGTAATCCTGCAAAAGTTGTAAAGCGGCTAAATAAAGAATAAAGTATTTTCTACTACTGTTTATACGTAAGTAAATATTACGCATGTGGCTAATAATAAAAGTAGGGGCATAAAACCTTTTTTAATCGGATATAGGTGAAATGATTTTCATATTTGATTCGGTCTGTGAATTTTAGAATAAGTTGGATATTTAAGTTTAACAAATTTTACAGAAAAATATGAATTTAAGGGGAATGGGAATGCGAAAAGATAGCTTGCAAAAAAAAAATATTGTATTTGGAACAGGAAATGCTAGCGAGAAAATATCTAAAAAAATTAAAAATATTGAGTACTATGTTGATAACGATCAAGCTAAATGGGGAAAATTGTTTTTAGGTAAAAAAATATATAGTCCAGAGAAATTACTTAAGGAGGAAAAAGGGAGCGTTTTTATTGTTGTTGCTAGTATGTATTACCTTGAAATAGCTAAACAGTTACAAGAATTAGGTTTTGAAGACTATATTAATGGTTTAGAATATTATAATCCGAATAAAAAAAAGATATCCGGATATATAGAGACAAGTAACCAAATATATAGCATATTAAAGGGAGTTGATCCCGTAGGTAGAATTTTCATTAATAAAAAAACGAAACAAGTATATAGAGGTATATTTAACGATTTTTCGGAAGTTTCCCTACAAGTATACAAACTTTGCGAAGAATATGGTTTGTTTGGAAGAGGTTTAATAGAAACAAAGTTAACAAATTTGGAGGTTGAGCCTTTTGATGTTGTTTTTGAGCATCGGTGTATAGAATCTTTCGTATATCCTTTTGAATGGTCCCCTTTAATGTTAAAAGATGCTGGAGTTTTTGTTATAGAATTAATGCTCGAATTAGATAAAGCTGGTTTAGGATTAAAGGATGGTCATCCCTTTAATGTAGCTTTTAATAACGGTTCTTTTAAATGGTATGATTTTGGATCAATTATATTAGGTAAGACATTACGATCTGCAATTAATGAGTTTATATCTACATTTGTTAACCCATTAATGCTTATGAGCCTCGGATATTATCAAAAAGCTATTACGAATATGCAAATGCCTTTATCGTATCAGGATATATATGGATATCTTAATGAAGAGCAACGTCTAGTATATGAGGATTTTAGCACATCTGTTTTTGATTTTTATGATAATAAGCCGATAGATATTTGTTTAAGAAAGCTAAAGGAATGGGTTCAAAATATAGAAATATCTAAAGAAGAAACTAGGTGGTCGAATTATCGAATTGATACATTCGATTATTTAAACGATGAATCACAATGGAATAGAAAAGAAAGCGAAGTTATTAGTTTTTAAAAAGAAGTTAAACCAAGTAAAATATTGGATTTGGCTGGTAATGCGGGATGGTTTTGTTTTGCAGCGGA
This sequence comes from uncultured Bacillus sp., assembly GCA_937894355.1. Lineage (GTDB taxonomy): Bacteria > Bacillota > Bacilli > Bacillales > Cytobacillaceae > Bacillus_BU. The sequence continues at coordinate 15,675 of CALCRD010000229.1, read as the reverse complement.
AAAATATGATATTGAATCAATCCTAACTGATAATGATTATGAATGTATTAATTTTGCTTATAAAAGGATTGTTGAAGAAAAGAAAAGTAATATAACACCAGTTGTTTTGGATTGTATTACACCTTCTCCTGGCTACTATTTAGGACGACCGCTCGAAGCAGAACAAGGCATTATACCTTTTTTTGCTTCAGCAAAAGATAGATTTAAACAAGAATTAGTTTTAGCATTAGCTTTGGTACATCATTTAGTGTTTTTTCAATATATTGGGTTTGAAGAGTTGATAAGACAATTAAAATCATTTACAACTAAGTATTTAGTTGTAGAATTTATTGGACCAGATGATGGATATGTAAGTAAATGGATGAATGAAAGTTTTAATTGGTACAATGAAGATAACTTTAAAAAACATTTAGAAGAATATTTTAAGATCATTAAAATAACAAAGTCATTCCCGGAAAATCGGAAATTATTTTTCTGTGAACTAAAGTAATTATTTAAAGGAGTTTACTATGAAACTAATTCCAGTTAGCGAACCTAATATATCTGATAAAGAATTACAGTATATTACAGATGCAGTAAAATCATCTTGGATTTCGTCTAATGGCAAATATCTAGATGCTTTCGAGAAAAAATTTGCAGAATATATTGGAGTAAAATATGCTGTAGCTGTTTCTAATGGTACTGTAGCATTACATTTGGCTTTACTTGCTTTAGGAATAGGTCCGGGTGATGAAGTAATTGTTCCCAATTTAACATATATAGCAACAGCAAATGCTGTAAAGTATGTTGGAGCTTCACCGGCGTTCGCAGATTCCGATATTAATACATGGAATATCAGTATTGAAAGTATTAAAAGATTGATAACTCGTAGAACAAAAGCTATTATCCCAGTTCATTTATATGGTAACCCCTGTGACATGGATGGAATATTAGAATTAGCAAATGAGCAAAATTTATTTGTAATTGAGGATGCAGCAGAAGCTATAGGAAGCAAGTATAATAAAAAACACGTCGGTAGTTTTGGTCATATATCTACATTTAGTTTATATGGTAATAAAACAATTACCACTGGCGAGGGTGGTGTGGTTGTAACAAATGATGTCGAATTATACGATAAGTTAAAACTTCTTAAGGGACAAGGGATGAATCCTAAAAAGAGGTATTGGTTTGATGTGATAGGATATAATTACAGAATGACTAATATGCAGGCTGCAATTGGCTGTGCTCAACTTGAGAGAGTCAATGAACTTGTGGATAAGAAAATTAAAAATGCCAAAATATATAACAAATATTTTAGTACTTGTAACGATATAATTTTGCCGATGGATACTACAAATTCGTTAAATTCATACTGGATGTATACAATAGTTTTAGAAAGTTATGCACAAGAAGAAAGAGATTATCTTATGAAACGGCTATTAGAAAAAAACATTGAAACACGGCCAGTATTTTATCTTACTACAGAAATGCCTATGTATACAAAACACAGACAAGATGAATGTAGGAACGCTACACTCATTGCAAATGGTGGTATAAATTTACCTAGTTCAACACTTTTGAATGTAAAAGAAATAGATTATATATGTTCCAATTTAATTAATTTATTAGCAAAAATGTAATATGGGTGATAAGCAAATGGAAAAGTGTATACTTTGTGGTTGTTTATATGCTGGAAGTGAAATAGTAAAGAAGATATACCAAAAGGGATATTTTGGAGACATCATTATATTTACATATAATAAAGAGGGAAATGGGCAATTAATTGAGTTTGCAAAAGAACGTGGAATCAAGTGTTTTTTTGACAATATAAATAATCACCATAGATTTGTTGAACAGTTTGCTCCTGATTATTTATTTTCTATTTATTATAGAGATATAATTTCTAAGGATATATTGGATAATGTAAAGAAAAAGTCGATAAATCTACATCCATCTTTACTTCCAAAACATAAAGGATGTTTTTCTGCACCTTGGGCTATTCTAGATGGAGATGAATATGCAGGCATTACTTATCATGAAATGCGAGAAAAGGTGGATGCTGGTAACATTTTATTGCAGAGAAAAATTAAAATAGAAAATATAGATACTGGTTTTTCTTTATATAATAAATTGGTGAAGATTGGTATAGATTCATTCGATGAAATGTTTCAGAAAATTGTTATCGAAAAAGAAGATGGTATAGAACAAAAAGAAGTAGGAAGCTTTCATTATAGAAAGGTGCCTTTTGAGGGAAAGATTGATTTAAATTGGAATTTGGAATTTATAGATAGATTCATTAGGGCTCTTTATTTTCCTCCCTATACTGGAGCTGTTTTAGATTATTTGGGGAAAAATTATGAGTTTCAAGATATAAATAGTTTTATCCGATTTTGTAAAGCTAACAAGATTAGCTTGAAAGGTGAAGAATATTCATGAAAATTGGTTTATATGCTAATATAAAATGTGAGTTGGTAGGCGGAGTCCAGCAATATATAGAAAAAATAACTTTAGCTTTAATACAGAACCCTTTTATTCAATTATTTGTAATAACAAATGAGGATTTTTATAATCACTTTTTTAAAAATATTAATACAAGGAATATCCATATTATACTTGTTAATGGAAAGTATCAATTTGAGATAAAGGATAAAATTTATGACTTAAAATTAGATTTATTACATTTTCCTTTTCAGTATATTCCTTTTGGAGATTGGAAAATACCAACTCTTATTACATTGCATGATTTACAACATGAGTATTTTCCAGAGTTTTTCACTAAAGATCAATTGGATTTTAGAAATTATTATTATAAAAAGTCAGCATTATTATGCGATCAGATAATAGTTTCTTTTAACCATGTTAAAGAGGATATTCATAAGTTTTACAATATTCCCTATGAAAAAATTTCTGTGACTTCCTTAGGTTATGAGAATAGGTTTAAAGAGCAAAATTTATGTGATAAAGATTTATTAACTAGTAAGTTTAACATTCCTGAGCATTTTATTTTATATCCTGCACAAACTTGGAGACACAAAAATCATGTAGCCTTATTTAAGGCTATTAAAATTTTGAGAGATAAATATCAATTTAAAATTACATTAATTTGTACTGGAGCTCTTAGTGATTATTATGAGCTTTTGCAGGAATATATTAAGGAAAACGAATTAACTAATCAAATTAAATTCTTAGGATTTGTTACAATTGATGAGCTATATAGTTTGTACTATTATACCGATTTAGTAGTTATTCCTACCTTATATGAAGCGGGCTCTTTTCCATTATTAGAAGCAATGAGTTTGGAAAAACCAGTTATATGTTCCAATGTGACTTCGTTGCCCGATACAATAGGCGATTTAAGATTTACATTTAACCCAAATGATTCGGAGCAAATAGCAAATAGCATTTTAAATATGCTAACAGATAAGAATTTAATATTGATTAATAAAAGAAATAGCAAAACACAAATAAGAAGATTTAATTGGGAAGATGTTTGCAAAAACTTTATCCAGGCATATAAAAAGGCAATTATTAATTTCAATGAAGGTAAATATAACAAGGATTATTTTAAAGAACTTTACCTAAAGGAAAGACAATCAAAAATTGAAGATATAAACAAGGAATTTGATACGATTGCTGAAGGGGAAAAAGTTGTAATATATGCTGCAGGGGAACATACCATGGAATTAATTAAACAGACAAACATTTCTGATAAAAATATTCAATATATAGTCGATAAAAAGTTAAAAGGAAGTTTTTTCGGTTACGAAGTGCGGGCTCCGGAACAAATCATGGTTTCTACTCCAGATGTAGTTGTTATCTCCTCGTTTAGTTTTGAAGATGAAATATTTGATTATATTAGGACCTCACTAAATTTTAAGGGAAGAGTTATAAAACTATATAATAATGCTGATAAAAAGCCATTCTTTAACCTATAGTATCGAACATGTCCGATACTATCTTTTTAAACTACTTGTTCATTTCAACAACGGAAGTTCAGTGAAAAAAGTTTACTATTATCAGAACTTCAAGGATGTTGCTGGATGTATTTAGGCTTAACTAATTAGAATGAAGCAAGGATTGGTTTAAGAAAAAGTATTAAAAAAAGCATAGGTAGCTCAGAAGTAATATATGAACTAAGAAAAAGGTAAATAATATTAAATTTACTTGTAAGGAGGAGGCAAACACGAATCTATCCTTAATAATCCCAAATTATAATAATGAAAAATACTTGCAAGATTGTCTTGAGAGTGTTATCAACCAGACATATAGACCTTTTGAAGTTTTAGTAACTGATGATGCTTCAACAGATAATTCCATTGACATTATAAAAAAATATGAAAAAAAGTATAAGTTTATAAAAGGTATTTATAACAAGGTAAATAGAGGTGTAGCACTTAATCGTCATAATGCAATTTTAGAGGCCAAAGGGAATTATATTACCATGTTAGATAGTGACGATTATTTATTTAGTCCTTACAAATTTGAAAAAGAAATGAATTTAATTAGAAAATATAAATTGGAATATAATAAGGATATAATATCTTATTCAAATATTGTAAGAGTTGATGAAGATAGAAACATATATAATGAAACTAATATTATTGAAGGTAATATATTGGCATCAGTAATTACAAGAAGTAATCCAGTACCTAGAGATTTTATTATGTTAAAAAAACAATATATAGAGGCTGGAGGATATGATCAAGATATCAAACTTTATGAAGATTGGGACTTAGTTATAAGACTGGCAAGGAAAAATGAGTTTTATTATACAAATACTGAAGGTACTGGATATAGAGTACATGGACAAGGTTTATCTTCAGTAAACTATAGAAAACATATAAAATGGTTAGATATTGTTTTCAGCAAGAATATAGATTTTATTAATGATCAATCAATAGATATTTTTAAAAAAAATTACAACTTATTTTTGTTACGTTTTCTAATAAATAATCTTAATATTGATAATGTGGATAAAGATATTTTATCTAAAATACTAGAGAGATTTACCATAATAGATAATAAAAAGGAAGAAAAGGTAAAAAGTATACTTGAAAAAATTAATACTAAAGATAGAGTTGTTGTCTTTGGTGGAGGAAAGCATACAGAAAGATTATTGAATCTTCCTGTATGTCAAAATATGAATATAATTAAGGTTTTAGACAAAAATCAAAACCTTAAAGGAAAAAAGATACAAGGAATTGAAATAACTGTTCCAGATGAAATTGAAGAAATTGATCCTGATATAGTAATAATTTCTTCATTTGACTATCAAGGACAAATTGAGAATGAATTAATTAATAATTTGAATTTCAAAAAAGAAATTGTTAAGTTTTATGATGAGAATGATAACCGACCCTTTTATCAGTTATAAAACTATTATGTAAAAGGTAAACGAATTTAATTAGGTTCGAAGAATTTGCGAGGTAAATGGAAAAGGATTGATAGTAGTGGCAAATAAGACAGAGACAATTGAAGATTTGAAGATTCAAACTTATGCTTTTAAAGAAAGAGAAGAAAGAAGAAAGCATAAATCAATGAATCTAAACATAGCAAGAGAGAATTTAATAATTCTAAAAGGTATTTTCGACCAAAACAATATTAAATTTTGGTTGTGTTTTGGCACTCTATTAGGTGCTGTAAGAGATAATGAATTTATCCCTTATGATACTGATACTGATATTTGTGTCTATAAAGAAGATTTGGGAAAAATTGTTAATGTGGTTCCTGAATTAGAGAAAATGAACTTAAAGCTAATTAGGGTAATCCATGAAAAAAATTTAATTACATTTATGCGAAATGATGAATATATCGATATTTATGTATTTGTAAAAAGAAGAAAAGCACTTATTTTAAAAGAGTGGCGCATGGGTGATACTTTTAAGATAAAATACAAATTCTTTAAAAAGTTTGCTAAGATAATTTTTTTGAATCAAACATTTTTGGTACCTAATAAATATGAAAAACTATTAGAAGAATTTTATGGAAAAGATTGGCGTATTCCAATTAGAGGGGTTCATGCTACCCCAAATGTAAAAGAGTCATTTTTTCATTCTTTTATGTTATATAGGCAGAAGGCTATTGTTTCTAGATTTGATGAGAGTAGAATTAATAGTCTTAAGAAAAAAACTTCATCAAAGATATTTGCGGTTTTCGGTGCAGGATCATTTGGGGAAGAAACAATTTCTCTTTTTAATACTTATGGTATAAAAGTAGAGATGTTTCTTGATAATAACCCTAAAAAATGGGGGACGAAAGTAAGGGGGATCGAGGTTGTGAACCCTGAGAAAATTGATAAAAGTATATATATAATAATTGCGTCCACGTGGAATGAAGAAATATCTATCCAATTAGAAAAGAAAGGGTTTAAAAAAAGGTTAGATTATATAATTTTAAATTAATGAGTGTACGAGGTGGTTTAACTTGAATGGAGAAAATAATATGCCTAAAATGTCAATAATAACTGCATGTTTCAATAGTGAAAAGTTTATTGAAGATACTATAAAAAGTGTGATAAACCAAACCTACCAAAATATTGAATATATCTTTGTGGATGGGGGTTCTACTGATAGAACGTTAGAGATAATAGAAAAATATAGAAATAGAGTAAGTAAGATTATTTCCGAACCAGATAAAGGAGTTTATGATGCTTTTAATAAAGGAATTGAAGCTGCGACTGGTGATGTTATATATTTTTTAAATTCTGACGATTATTTACATGATTCAAAGGTAATAGAAGAGATCGCAAAGTTATTTTATCAACATAAAACTATTAACGCGATATATGGTAATATTAAAGTAATTGATGAAAAGATTGATTGTTTTTATATTGTGGGACAACAATTACAGCTAGAAGATTTTTATGATGGAAAAATGCCTCATCATCAATGTTTTTTTATAAAAAAGAACTTTTTATGTTCTCTTGGGAAATTTGATTTAAAATATAAGATTACTGGCGATTTTGATTTAGTTCTTAGATATTTTAAAAATGATTCAAACAATTCAATGTATGTAAATAGAAATATTGCTGTTTTTCGTACAGGCGGATTATCAAGTGACAAAAAAACTATTTTAAAAGAAAAACAGGAAATTATTGAGAAACAGTTTAACAAGAAACCAATAGTAAAAAATGATAATTTGTGTGCATATAAGGATTGGCTACAATTATTATTATTGCAGGATTATTATTTATCCGATAAATTGATTGATTTCGGAATAAAAAATGTTGCAATATTTGGTTCCACACGTACTTCCTTGTTTTTAGTGGAAGATTTAAGAAAAAATAAAATTGAAACAAAAGTTTTCTTAGATAATAATCCACAAAGACAAGGGCATGTAATGAGGGGAATTGAAATTCAATCTCCTAATTGGCTTGAAGGAAATCATGGTAGTATTGATGCCGTAATTTTATCTTTTGAAGGTGATTATGAAGAGGAAGTTCGTCAACAGATAAAAAAAATCATAAAAAACGAAAAGAAGATGATTTTTTCTTGGAAGGAACTTTTAACATTTTATTAAATTTCAATTAATATAAATATATTATTTTACAATTGCTGAGAATTATGAAAATACAAGATTGATAAGAAGTATTTTGAAACATGCGAATGAAGTTTTTAAACTATAATTGAAATCTGTCCTCAAAATGAATGTAAAAAAGAGTTCTAAATTCTAATGCTTTAAATAGTCAAAGAAAAACACGGAAAATTAACCTTTGGAGAGGAATGAGTAAAAATTAAAGAGCCGAAAATTTCTATAATAACAGCTTGCTTAAATAGTGAGAAGCACATTGAAGATACTATAAAGAGTGTAATTAATCAAACATATCAAAATATCGAGTATATTATTGTGGATGGTGCATCAAAGGATAAAACTATAGAGATTATAAAAAAGTATCAAGATAAAATTGATAGGATAGTTTCAGAACCAGATAGTGGTATTTATTACGCTTTTAATAAAGGAATTTCATTAGCTACTGGTGATATATTATATTTTCTAAACTCAGATGATTATTTATATAATTCTACAGTTATACAAAAAGTGGCTAGTATTTTTCAAAATGATAGAAAAGTTAAGATTGTTTATGGAAATGTAGAATTTAGGAATGAAGCTACTGGATTTTTTATATTTAAAGGAAATAAAAGAATAACTATGGATGATTTTAAGAGGGGAGAATGGCCTCAGCATTCAGGTTTTTTTGCGAAAAAAGAGATATTTAAGGAAATTTGTTTTGATGTAGAGTATAAAATTGCAAGCGATTTAGATTTAATAATAAACTTTTTTAAGTTACATGAAGAGAATTCTTTATATATTGATGAGACGATTTCAGTTTTTCGAACGGGTGGTAAATCTAACAATATTAAAACAATTATTCAGACTTGGGAAGAGACAAATCTTATTTTAAAGAAACACTTTGGGGTTGAAAAATACCATCTTGAGAACATAGATACTATTAATAAACCATATTTGAAAAGATGGATGGAATTAATGTTGTTACAAAAAAGAAATTCAGCAGATGTTTTGTGTGATATGAATATAAAAAATGTAGCAATTTTTGGTACTTTAGAATTAGCCCTTTTTTTATTTGAGGATTTAACATGTGCTGGTATTAAAATAATAACCTTTCTTGATAATGATACAAATAGGCAGGGACGATTGGTTAAAGGATTGGAGATAAGATCCCCTTTGTGGTTACAAGACAATTATCAGTTAATTGATGCTATAATTCTTACATTTGAAAGAAATTATGATGAGGCAGTTAAACAACAAATTTATTCAATTTTGGGAGAAGAAAAGATTCCTGTTTTTTCTTGGAGAGAGTTGATTTGTTTTAATGATAATTAATAGTATAAAGGAAGGGATAATTAATGCCAGAAATTAGTGTTTTAATGTCAGTATATAATGGAAAAGAATTTATTAATGAAGCTATTGATAGCATATTAAATCAAACCTATTCCGATTTTGAATTAATTATCATTAACGATGGTTCTACCGATGATACTGGTGACATAATTCGTGATTATAAGGATAATAGGATAAGGTTGTTTGATTTAAAGACTAATATTGGAGTTGGTTCGGCCCTTAAGTATGGACTTACTAAAGTACAGGGGAGATATTTAGCAAAAGCAGACGCAGATGATATAAATCATTTACAGAGATTTAAAAAGCAGAAGAAGGTTTTAGATGATAATAGAGAAATTGCACTGGTAAAGACTTTAATCGATTATTTTCCTCATGATGAGATTACCGGTCTATCTCCTAGATATTTAAGTATGAAAAATATTAAAGAAAAACAATTGAATAGTATTATTACTTCCGAACAGATTAAAAAAACATTGTATTGGTGGTGCTGTATACCACATAATTCATATATGGCAAGAGCTGAAATTATTAAACAAGTGGGATATGAAGAAGTTAGAATGGGTGAAGATTATAAACTTTTTTATGGATTAAATAGATTAGGTTATAAAATGACAACTATTGAAGAAAAATTAGTAAAGTTTCGAGTTAGGAATACATCAATTACCGGTTCAGAACAAGATCAAGGGGATTATGTAAATACAATTTATAATATGAAAAAAGAAGAAATTGATAAGCTTTTCAAAAATAAGAAAGACATTTATATATGGGGTACCGGCAATCTTGGGCAAAAACTTTTTAATTTATTACAAAAAGAAGGATTCGAGATAAAAGGATTTATTGATCGGTACAAAGAAAGGCAAGGAATAGTTCTATGCGAAAAAAGTGTTTATAGTCCCGAGTATCTAAATGAGTGTAAGAATTCTGTAAAGGTAATAATAGCTGCTCAACCAGCAAGAGAAGAGATTGCAAATTATTTAGATGGGTTAGGGTTTGTTGATAGAGAAGATTATTTTGTGTTTGCATAGATTTTTTTAGATAGAAGGATATTGTTTGAAAAATATGTATGTTTTTTGGTTTCATGAAGTGTCCTTTTTTACAAAATAGTGATTCCCCTTTGGAGATAGAGGCTTTAACAGTGACAACTTACCAACTATAAAAGGAGGTATATTAATGGTTAAAAAATCAACACAACTTAAATCCTTAATAAATTCTCCTGATTTAGAGTTTATCATGGAAGCTCATAATGGTTTGTCTGCAAAAATAGTAGAAGAAGTTGGTTTTAAGGGGATCTGGGGTAGTGGGTTATCAATTTCTGCCGCTTTAGGGGTGCGGGATAATAATGAAGCTTCTTGGACGCAGGTCTTGGAGGTTTTGGAGTTTATGAGTGATTGTACAACTATCCCTATTTTACTTGATGGTGACACAGGTTATGGTAATTTTAACAATGTTCGAAGATTAATAAAGAAACTAGAGCAAAGGGAGATAGCTGGTGTCTGTCTTGAAGATAAGCTTTTTCCTAAGAGCAATTCTTTTATCAGTGGAGAAACGCAACCTTTGGCCGATATAGATGAATTTTGTGGAAAAATTAAGGCAGCGAAAGACTCTCAAAATGATGATGACTTTGTAGTAGTTGCTAGGATTGAGGCATTTATTGCCGGTTGGGGTCTTAGTGAAGCTTTGCGACGGGCAGAGGCATACAGAGAAGCAGGGGCAGACGCAATTTTAGTGCATAGTAAAAAAACAGATTCTTCTGATATAGAACTTTTTATGAAAGAATGGGCAAATCGGCATCCAGTAGTTATTGTACCTACCAAATATTATTCTACTCCTACTGATTTATTTAGGGAACTAGGTATAAATTTAGTTATCTGGGCTAATCACAATGTTAGATCAGCAATTTGTACAATGTTTCAGACAACAAAGCAAATTTTTCAAGATGAAAGTCTTCTTAATGTAGAGGGTGAAATTGCTTCTGTTGCTGAGATCTTTAGGTTACAGGGTGCGGATGAACTAAAGCAAGCAGAGAAAAAATATCTACCTACTAAGGGTAAAAATATAAATGCTATTATACTTGCGGCATCTCAAGGTGATCGTTTAGGCGAATTAACTGAGAAAATTCCTAAAACATTGCTAAAGGTTGGAAAGAAAACCATTTTAGAGTCACAGATTGATGAGTTTAATAAGATTGGGATTAAAGATGTAACAGTAGTTCGTGGTTTTGCTAAAGAAAAGATTATCGCTAATAATATTAAAACTATTGATAATGATGATTATGCCAATACCCACGAATTGTACTCGCTTTATTTAGCATTAGAACAGATGCAAGAGAACACAGTAATTAGCTATGGTGATATTCTTTTTAAGAGTTTTGTACTTAATGAATTACTCAATGATCAAAACGATATTATATTAATAGTTGATGCGGATTTTGAGATTAACGGTGATTACCGTGACTATACAAAAACAGATAGACCGTATTCGAAAAAACTGTTCAGTGGAGCAGTAAAGTTTGAAAAAATGTCAAATTGTTTACATGGTTCTGAGATTAATGGAGAGTTTATTGGATTATGGAAGGCTAATGAAAAAGGAATTAATATAATAAAGCAAACCCTGTATGAGCTTTCCAAGAGAGATGATTTTAAGAAGTTGAGGATGAGTGACCTTTTTAATGAAATGGTAAAAAACACTCCGATAGCTGTGAAGTATATTAAGGGTTCCTGGCTTGATATTGATACTATAGTTGATCTGCAGAAAGCGGGTGACTTGTGAGTTAATGTTAAATACACGACAGTTTGGAGAAGAGTTGAAGAGTTATGGTTTTAATTTTTATAGTGGGGTTCCTTGTTCGTTTCTGAAAGATCTAATTAATTATGCTATAAATGATGGTAATTATATAATGGCAGCTAATGAAGGCGATGCGGTAGCAATTTGTGCTGGATCATATCTGGGGGGACGAAAATCTGTTTTTTTATGTCAAAACTCCGGATTAACTAATGCCATATCGCCTTTGACCTCATTAAATTATACTTTTCAAATTCCACTTTTGGGTTTTGTTAGTCTTAGAGGAGAAAAAGGAATTAGTGATGAACCGCAACATGAATTATTAGGACAAATAACTACTTCTCTACTAGAATTAATGCAGATTAAATGGGAGTATTTATCTGATAAGTTAGATGAGGCGAAAAGACAGATAAAAAAAGCAAATTCTTATCTTGAAAAAAACAAGAGTTTCTTTTTTGTAGTTAAAAAAGGGATATTTGAAAAAGAAGATTTAAAATCGGAGAATGTAGCAAAGACTGTTGTTAATAAGATCATTAAAAAACGAAAAGAAGACATCATTCCTTCCAGAATGGAAGTACTACAAGTTATTAACAACATAAGAGACCGAAATACCTGTTTGTTAGCAGCTACAGGTATAACCGGAAGAGAATTATATGAGACAGAAGATGCTAAGAATAACTTGTACATGGTTGGTTCCATGGGATGTGTAAGTTCTTTGGGTTTAGGTTTATCCTTAAGCAGACCAGATAAAAATGTAATTGCCATTGATGGAGATGGAGCATTACTGATGAGAATGGGCTCACTTGCGACTAATGCCTATTATAGCCCGGAAAATATGTTTCATCTTTTGCTTGATAATAATTGTCATTTTTCTACCGGAGGGCAGTTTACGGTTTCACATAATGTAGATTTTATTGCTTTAGCGGTTGCTGCAGGTTATGCTAACGTAATTTATTTACACGATCTGGAAGAATTAGAAGGGGTTATATTAGAGTGGCAAAAGAAAAAAGGTTTGACTTTTGCTTATTTAAAAATAGCAAAAACAAAAAAAGATAATTTAGGAAGACCTCATATTAAGCCTTACCAGGTAAAAGAGAGATTAATGAGATTTGTGAGTGATAAAAATGATTAAGAAAGCTGTAATTGTTGCTGCCGGACTTTCCAGTAGATTATATCCCTTAACTTTAGAAAAACCTAAATCTTTATTACCGGTTAATGATAAAGAGATTTTAACAAGGTCAATGCAGATATTGAATGCTAATGGGATAAATGAAATTGGTATTGTAGTTGGTTATAAAAAAGAAATGATAAAAGAACTATTAAAAAATAAAGCAACTTTTATCTCTAACCCATTTTACGAACAATGTAACAATATGGGCTCTCTTTGGTTTGCTAGGGATTTTGTTGGAGTGGAACCTTTTCTTTATTTACATGGTGATCTCATTTATCATGAACAGATTTTAGAATCTTCACTAAACCATTTTATTTATCATCAAAATGATTTGGAGCTGGTAACCGAGTTTGGAAAAACTGATGAAGAAGCTATGAAAGTAAGGGTGGATGCGAGCTTTTATTTGCTTGAGTCGAATAAAGAGATAAAACTAGAAGAAGCTCATGGAGAATGGATTGGTATGGCCTATGTAAGAAAGCCTTTAGTATTATTTAAATATGTTGAGGAGACTTTATTTACAGCAGGTTTGAATTTATATGATACTTTTGCTTTTACAAAGATGGCGGTAGATGGGTATAAGGTTTTTTGTAGTTCCACAGAGAAATTACCATGGGTAGAGATTGATTATTTAGATGATTACAATAAAGCGAAGGAAATATTCTTGTGATGGAAAGTTTTAGTTTTTATAATCCGGTAAAGATTAGGTTTGGGAGGGGTATGTTAAGCCAAATTGATTGGGTAATCGGGGATAGAAAAGTACTTTTGCTTACTTCACCTGGTTTTATTAAAAGAGGTTTAGTAGATAAAATTAAAGAATTGACTGATAAAATAGTTGTAATTATAGATGATATTTTACCTAATCCTACCTTTTCTGATCTTAATAGAAATTTTGTCGCAGCAAATTCTCAAGAAATAGACTTGATTGTCGCCCTTGGCGGGGGTAGCGTTGTTGATTCGGCCAAGGTTTTGTCTCTGGCATATCAGGGAAAGTCCTTTGACTGGGTAGAAAGTATTATTAAAAACGGGATAACAACTGGAGAATATCATCTTACTCCACTAATTGCTATTCCGACTACTGCCGGAACAGGGAGTGAAGTTACACCTTGGGCTACAGTTTGGGATATGGAAGAAAAGAAAAAATACTCTCTTCATTTGGAGAATCTATGGTGTGAACAGTGTATTTGTGATCCGGAGTTAACTCTATCTTTACCAAGAGAACTAACCTTACAAACAGCCCTTGATGCGCTATCCCATAGCTTGGAAGCTATTTGGAATAAGAATGCTAACCCTTTTTCAACTCGTTATGCCATTACTGCAGCTAAAGAAATAATCACCATTTTACCTCAGTTGATGAATAATTTAGATGATCTTATTCTTAGAGAAAGAATGATGTATGCTTCGCTAATGGCCGGATTAGCATTTTCAAATACTCAAACCGCTATCGCTCATGCAATTTCTTATTATTTAACAGCAAATTATGGTATTCCTCATGGTATTGCCTGTAGCTTCCTTTTACCGGATATTATTGATCTGGTTATAGAGGATTTTCCAGAGCTCTCATCTTACTTTAAAGAAATGTTTGGGAACGCATCTAGTGATAACTTACGTGTATTGTATAAGGATTTAGGAATCTCTACAGAATTTAGAGATTATCATGTATACGATGATGATTTAAAACAACTAAAAGCATCATTAGATAGTAACTCCAGAGCGGGAAATAGTATTGTGAATATTGAAAGATTATTCTTGTGAGTAAATTTATCTGGAGGTAAAAAGATGAAAAAGATATTAAAAGAGCAACTTGTTATTCCGCAGAGACGACCTCAGGAGTATTTAGTTAATAAGTATTATGCTGATCCAATAGCGATAGTTATTGTAAAAATGGCTTATAGACTCGGACTCTCTCCTAATTTACTCACTGTTATATCTTTAATCTGTGGAGTATTAGCAGCGGGTTCTTTTCTAACGCAAAGATGGGTTGTTGGCGCAATTTTGCTACAGTTTCATCTTTTTTTTGATCTTGCTGATGGGACATTAGCGAGATTAGCAAATAAACAAACCGAGTTTGGGGCAAAGCTGGATCAGATTAGTGATGAAATAGTTAGATTCTTATTATTTCCTTCCATTGCAATTGTATCCCCAGTTTCGTTATGGGCAAAGATAGTTTTTGTTGTAACGATATATCTTGATGTAGTTATCATCCATTTTTATGTGTTACCTTTTATTAGGAAAAATCAATTACTGCGTTCTCCTTGGAAAAAGTGGTTTTTGGATCAGGGAATCATTCCGGGATTTGATATTTTTTTGGTATTTGTTTTAATATCGATATTTGCATTAATTAAGAGGTTTGATTTATTAATGTATATTGTAATAGTAGGAAAGAATTTGGACTGGATGTATAGAGTATGGGAATGTTGGCGGTCGGTTAAATGGAGTAAAAAAGCAGGTGATTCCACTGCAAAAAGTAATTAAATCATACCTTCTAAGTAGGATTAAGCAGGTATTTTTAAGTTGGATATTGAAGTAATACAGAGAGATTAAAAGAAATACTTAGATATTCTAAGATAATCTTGCTAGGAGGCATCGTAATGTTTCGCAAGAATGATAGCCACAAACAACAGGATATGTTTGCCGCGCTAATTGATCGGGTCACCTTCCGCGCACATATTTTGGATATGAATGTAAAGGAATCTTACCGCTTGGAAGAGACCCTATTGAAAAGAAAAAAGAACTCTGATCGGTAAAACGTGGCTCAATTTTTTCTTAGCGTTAGTGGCTCAATTTTTTTCTGGCGGGTGGATCACTTTTTTCTTGACAATCGCAGTCTATGCCTGGAACATCCAGGAGAAGACGATTTAATTCACCAGCAGTTTATGACCATTTCC
>CALCRD010000228.1 GCA_937894355.1 uncultured Bacillus sp. | reverse complement strand
CTACATTGGCAAATAGTTGAAGGATTGGCCGACTTTCCTTTGTATAAAAAATAGCAAACATAAAGATATATCCAATGGATAAAAATGGTGCACCTAAACCCAATGCAACACCCTCCCAATTAGGGAAATCGAATAAATATGGAAAAGTCTTTAAAAATAATCCAATTGGAAGAAATAGACTAGCATAACGGATATACATACTCCGTTCCTGTTTTGGTTGGGTAAACCAGGCGCTTTTCGCTGCGTACATTCCGAATAAGAACAAGGGCATTATTGCCAACGGAGTTAATAATAAGATAATTAAATACATATAATCTGGTAATCCGAACGGATCTTCATCGCTTGTACGAAATTCAAAAATTTCGCCATAGTTCCCGGTCGCATAGATTGTGCTCTCTTTTTGAAGATAATTGTTCTGAGTTTTTAGTTCCTCAGCGGTTTGCTGGATTTCTACATATCCTAAAGGCGAGGTTAGCACCAGTAAAAAAAAGGTCCAAACAAGCATCGTTTGTTTCTTGCGGTTTATGAAAAGCAGCATAAGGAATCCGCTTAAACCGTAGCTCAGCAAAATGTCGCCTTCCCAAACAAACAAGGAATGCAGTAAACCAAAAACCATTAGTAAAAAAAATCTGCGGGCGAAATGGCGTTTAACATTTCCACCATTTAATTCAAGTTTTTCCTTTAGTTTAATCATTGAGTAGCCAAACAAAAACATAAAAATCGGAATGAAGCTACTTTCAACAAAAATCTTTATCCAAACATATGCCACTTGATCACCAGAAAATAAATGGAAATTGTCCAATTTTTCCTTACCAAACATTCCATATTGAAAAATAAGCATATTAGCAATTAAAATTCCTATTAAACTAAATCCCCTCAATCCATCGATTAAATTAACTCTTTTATCCATTTTGTTGTTCTCCCCTCAATACATGTTCTACAGTAAATTTACAGGATGGAGCTTTCAAGGATATGACCAAAACATTACCATTTGATAAAATATTTACCAGTTTGTTCAACCGTTCGTAAGGTTGTTATGCTACCATAACCATGAGGTGGATATTCATGGGAAACACGAACATCATGATTGTAGATGATGAAAAAGCAATTGTGAAAATGATGGAAATGATGTTAAGAAAAGAAGGATTTCAGAATCTATATACTGCTCATAGTGGTCAAGAGGCATTAGCTATTTTAGAAAAAACCCCAATAGATATTATCATTCTTGATGTGATGTTACCTGATTGCAGTGGATTTGATTTATGTTCAAAGATACGTCAGCTAACCAATGCCTATATTTTATTCTTAACGGCAAGAGTGTCGGATTTAGATGTACTTACTGGTTTTGCGACTGGTGGGGATGACTATGTCACGAAACCATTCAATCCATTAGAAATTGCCGCAAGAATAAAAGCTTATCTAAGAAGAAATATCAAACTTGGGGTGGAGGTTAATCATCCACTAGCAAAACTATATGATTTTGGCCGATTTATTTTAGATGAAACTGCTGGAGAACTCTTAGTCAAGGGCAATCTAGTTCCTTGTCCAACTCAGGTCTATTTGCTCCTGCTTTATTTTTGCAAGAATCCTAATATCGTACTCTCGAAATCTAGTTTATTAGAAGCGGTATGGGGGTTTAATCATTATGTCGATGATAATACCGTGTCGGTACATATTCGAAGAATTAGAGAACGCATCGAGGAAAACCCTAGTAATCCTCAGCATTTACTAACCGTCAGAGGTCTTGGTTATAAGCTGGTAAAGGGGAAACAGTCATGAAAAGGTTAAGGTGGCGGTTATTTCGACACTTTTCAGTGCAGTTTATTTCGATAGCAATATTGATGGCTTTCCTAATATTGCTTATTCTAATCGTTGTTGTGGGGTCGACAACGAAAAGTGAGGCACAGAATAACTATTATCAAGCGAAAGTTGAAAGCATCTCAATAGAAACAGGGTTTTCCCTTAGCAAAATTAAATTGACTAAGGGCTGGGATAAGGATTTAGCCAAGGATAACATCTGGGTGCAGCTCATTCGCGAGGATGGAAAAGTAATTGATTCGGGAAATGTACCCCAAGAGATTCCGACTGAATATCGGCCAATCGATTTATTGAATATGCAACAAACCAATGAACTGCAAGGGTATTCGTTAACCTTCTACTTTGAAACCTTTTATGAAACTCCGTATTTGTTTGTTTTAGGTTACAAGGATTCTGCACGTACCATGCTTTCTCAACTAGTGCAAGGATATGGGCAGAATGGCTTGATTGCTAATGTCAATCAGCAAGAGATAGAGGAAAAACTCCGTGCTGTTCAAGGCTCGCTTGATCTATTTGATGCAAATGGAACCTTGCAGCAAACCTTTGGGAATGGCACAGAGCGGGAGGAAGAACAACCATTAGATGCTTTTAAGCGGAGTATAGCGCCAGATATTTTTTCAATGAAAAAAACAACATTTAAGGACCCAGAATCAAATATTTTATGGGTACTTTATACACCTAATAATCATAAGAATGAAATACAATTGGATTCTCTAAAAGATGTGTTGATTGCCTTAGGCATCACCGGTGCCATTATTCTCCTCCTTACCCTCTTACTAGCTATTTGGAACGGCTTTCGCTATGGGAATCCCCTGTTTATTTTTACAAATTGGCTGAGTAGAATGGGCAATGGACAATATGATGAAGTCCTTACCGAGCGAGAGCGAAAGCAAGTTTTTCGGAAAAATGGCAAGACAAAATTGAAATACCGCCTGTATGAGGAAGTATTTCATGCCTTTTATGATATGGCAGAGAAGCTTGATGCTTCAAGAAAAGAACGGGAACGGTTAGAGCAAACAAGAGAAGAATGGATGGCAGGGATTTCTCATGATCTGCGAACACCGATAACGACGATGGCGGGTTATGGTAATTTATTGGAAAGTGGCCAATATGACTGGACAACAGAGGAGTTAGAGGATATCGGGAAAACGATACGAGAGAAGAGCGATTATATGGTTAGGCTTATCGAGGATTTTTCCTTAAGCTTTCAGCTGAAAAATGATGCGGTTAAAGTGATTTTTCAACGAACAGAAGTAAACCAGCTATTGGGAAAAATAGTAGGCAAATTTACCGGTGATATCACTTTAGCAGATTATCCAATTTCCTATCAACCATTAGCGTATCAACAGTATCTTTTTGTTGATGAACGATGGTTTGAGAGAATGATGGACAACCTTATTTATAATGCAATTAAACATAATCCACCAGGTACAAAGATTAAAATTAGCGTAGCGCCTTTGAGTGAAGGGAAAGAGCTCAAGTTCATCATAAAGGATAATGGTATTGGTATGGATGAAGAAACTAAAAAACATCTATTTAACCGCTACTATCGTGGGACAAACACCGATGAAGTTATCGAAGGAACCGGACTCGGAATGGGCATTGCCCTGCAAATTGCCAAACTACACAAGGGAAGAATTCAAGTAAATTCAACCGAAAATCTCGGCACAGAAATAATCATAACTATCCCAGTATGTGAGTAAAGAGAACACGGGGACTGCCAGGAGCTATTCAAAATTGAATGGTTCCTGGCTTTTTTAATCGTAGATTAACGTCCGTCCAGTAAGCCCCCCACTTTAGAGCGAATAAATGCGCTTAAAAAAGATTTTATACTATCAATAAATACTTTTGATCTTTTATTATATATTTAATTTTGAACATAACTGTATTAAAAACTTCGGACTTGTACAAGTTTGACACCGAAGATTTCAAATTCAAAGATTTAAAAAAGCAATTAATTTGTTTTTTTACATACCTGATGATTTGTTCTATACTAATTAGCTCTCTTTTGGAAATTTTTCTACTCATGTGGTCAGTGAGGGAAAAGATAAATTGCAAAGTGGCAAATTCAGTTTTACCACAATATTCTTTAATATTCATAGTAGAAATCTCCTTTCGTTATAAAAATAACCAATATTTTTTACGTTATTTACATTATTTTAATAAACAGGTTACAAAAGTCAACGTAATTGACAATAAAAGTCAATAATGTACAAAAAGAGTGGTTTTATTAATAGGCAATAGCGGACAATCAAAAAATTTTTTAGTTTGTTTAGTAAAACGAAGGAACCATTAATAGCAAAATCGTTTTCATTGAATTTTTTGTTATTGCCCGAAAAGATTGGTTTTCATGTTATATTAATATATCAATTAGTGATTACTGGGTTACCTGAATCAGTTTGGTAATTTCCAGGTGGAGCGAATGGTTTGTGGATAAAATATCCATAAGCGTTGATATAAAGGGTGTTTGTAACTTTTCTGTAAGATTTATTTGATTAAACTATTTCCACTTGTCTGATATTTCTTGCTATTTTAATAAAATTTCGTTTTAATATTAATAGAGTATCCTTTTTGGAAACTGGTAGAAAACATTTTTAAAGAATATGATTTTCGGAATTTTCGCTGGGGATCGTAGGAACCGACCCTATGCTTCGAAAGGATTGATGTTTTCATGGGAAAAATCATTGAAAATGTGATTGAATTTGCACAAAATGCAACTAATACAAAAACATTTCGTAATGACTATCCAATTTCTAATGAATTAAGGCAAATTATGATGGGTGAGGTTTTTAGTGATTTCGCAAAATATTCTATGGAGCAGTATTATGACGTTTACCTGCCAATTTCGAAGGTATTTATTGGGGATCATGATTTGCAGCAAGAGAAACGGGAGTCAATGGAGATAAATTTGTTTTGGTGGAGATTATTTTATGATTCGACCATGAATGTAGCAAATTTTGTAGAAGAATATATTGCTGAACACTATTATTCTTTAAAAAAAAGGCCTATCCTCATTTCTTGGCTAAGAGAATTTACTAATGCAATGCCACAATTCTATCAGGTTGAGGATAATAATGATGAAGGTTCCGTGGTCCTTACAGATGTGTTAACAGAGAAAACATTTAATGTAATGGCAAATGATTCTCAAACTATCCCAATGAAACAAGGGGAAATCATAATGGGTACGTTACTCCCAATTGGAGGTAGTTTATTTTTCCCTGCCACCGCTTTTTATCATTTTGACTTTCATGCAAATATAGCTATAGCCATAAATGTGAAATATTACTATGAAATGTATTCAAATATATCCGACATACATGAAGCTTTTATCCATATACTTTCAGCAGTTTTGCAAGTAGAAAAAATACTTTCCCTAGAAAATTAGCAAAATCTACTTTTCTAAAAAATCTTCCAATATCAAAATAATTGAGAAAACAAAATGCCGGCTCAAACCTCGAGTCGGTAATTTTTTTTCGCTAAAATTACACCCTCAATAGAAATTATTTTGCCGTAAGAATTAGTAAATAGGTAGCTAAACAAACTTCTACTGCCATTTTTCATATATATAGTATAAAGGGATGGAGGTGATAGAAGGATGTCATCACATAATAGAAACAGAGGGTTCTGTGTTTTTCCAGGCTATAATTGGTGTGGTCCAGGCTGCAGTGGACCTGGTGCTCCGATAAATGATGTTGATTCGTGCTGTTATAAACATGATAAATGTTTAAGGAGTGGGCGCTCTCGTTGTCAATGTGATCAAGATTTTCTGTATTGTCTTAAACCAAAAGTGAATCATTGTACTGAAAAGGGTAAAAAGGCAGCGCTAATGTACGGATTTATGAAATTTCAAACAAAATTTACTTGCAAATGTTGTAGAAGATATTGAGTGTTTTATACAAAAACCAGACTCCTTTAAATTGAAGTCTGGTTTAATTGGTTATTTGTTGTTTGAAAGCTTCATTTTCGCCATCGGCAACTATTATAATCTTATCTTAAAGTCTTGATAGCCAAATTGGCGAACGACTGTACATTCTCCATCTTTATCTTGAACAGCAATGGCAGGTAATGGCATACCGTTAAAGGTTGTGTTTTTTACCATTGTGTAAATCGCCATATCACCAAAAACCAAGCGATCGCCACTTTTTAATGGTTGGTCAAATGAATAATCTCCGATTACATCTCCAGCAAGACAAGTTTGTCCGCCGAGTCGGTACATAAATGGTTTCTCTCCGACTTCTCCTGAGTCAAGAAGGGGAGGGCGATAAGGCATTTCTAGTACGTCTGGCATGTGACAAGATGCAGAAGTATCAAGAATAGCAATATCCAATCCGTTTTGTAGCGTATCAAGGACACTTGTAACTAGATATCCTGCATTAAGAGCTACTGCTTCACCCGGCTCAAGGTATACTTCTAAACCATATTTATCTTGCATTCTTTTAATACAAGCTTCTAAACGTGGAATATCATAATCTTCTCTAGTAATATGATGACCGCCGCCAAAGTTGATCCATTCCATTTTTGACAGATACTCACCAAACTTTTCTTCAACTGCATTAAGAGTTGTTTCTAAGTCGTCTGAGTTTTGCTGGCACAGTGTGTGGAAATGAAGTCCGGAAATACCTTCAAGCAAATCGGGACGGAAATTCGCAATCGTAACACCGAAGCGAGAACCCGGTGAACATGGATTATAAATTGCATGACCGATTTGTGTGGAGCATTCAGGATTAATACGTAATCCAACTTTTTTACCAGCTGCTAGTACTTTATTTTTAAATTTTTCTGTCTGTGAAAAAGAATTAAAGATAACATGATCACAAATGGATACGATTTCGTCGATTTCATCCTCACGGTAGGCAGGGGAGAAGACATGGTTTTCTTTCCCCATTTCCTCAAAGCCTAAACGAGCTTCGTATAAACCGCTTGCTGTCGCACCACTTAAGTACTTGGCAATGAGTGGATACATGGAATACATAGAAAATGCTTTTTGTGCTAAAACAATTTTACAGCCAGTTCGTTCCATGACTCCGTTTAGGATTTTTAAATTATTTTCAAGTAGACCTTCATCTACTACATAACAAGGTGTTGGTAATTCAGCAAATTTCATTTTATTCTTAGTCCACAAGCTCTGGGTCAAAGCTTTCCTTCCATGGTAGTCCCCATTTATTTAAAGCTTCCATGAATGGGTCTGGATTGAATTCTTCAATATTGTAAACGCCTTTTTTATCCCATTTTCCTGTCAATAACATCATGGCTCCAATCATTGCCGGAACGCCAGTTGTATAGGAAATTGCTTGAGAACCCACTTCTCTGAAGCATTCTTGGTGATCACAAACATTGTAAACATAGTACGTTTTAGGTTCGCCATTTTTCTTACCACGGAAAATACAACCGATGTTTGTTTTCCCTACAGTACGTGGTCCGAGTGAGGCTGGATCTGGTAATACAGCTTTCAAGAACTGAAGCGGTATAATTTGTTTTCCTTCGTATTCAATTGGTTCAATTGAAGTCATACCAACATTTTCAAGACATTTTAAGTGTGTAAGGTAGCTTTGACCAAATGTCATGAAGAAACGAATCCGCTTAATGCCAGGGATGTTTTCAGCAAGAGATTCCAGTTCTTCGTGGTACAACAAGTACATATCTTTCTCGCCGACTTCATCGAAGTTATATACGCGTTTAATTTCCATTGGCTTCGTTTCGATCCATTCACCGTTTTCCCAATATCTTCCGTTAGCAGAAACCTCACGGATATTGATTTCTGGATTGAAGTTTGTGGCAAAAGGGTAGCCATGATCTCCACCGTTACAGTCTAAAATATCAATATATTCAATTTCATCAAAATAGTGTTTAAGTGCATAAGCAGAGAAGACACCTGTTACACCAGGGTCAAAGCCGCTACCTAAAAGAGCGGTGATGCCGGCCTCTTTGAAGCGTTCGCGGTATTCCCATTGCCAGCTATATTCGAATTTAGCAGTATCTTCAGGCTCATAGTTTGCTGTATCCATATAGTTTACTTTGGTTGCTAAGCAAGCATCCATGATCGTTAAATCCTGATATGGTAAAGCAAGGTTCATAACGATATCTGGTTTCACTTCTTCTATTAAAGCAATTAACTCTTCTACATTATCTGCATCAACTTTTGCAGTTGTTATTTTCGTTTTTCCGCCATCTAATTTGGCTTTTAAATCATCACATTTTGAAAGTGTGCGGCTTGCAATACAAATCTCTTCAAAGACGTCACTGTTTTGGACACATTTCTGGATGGCTACCGAGGCCACTCCACCACAACCGATAATAAGCGCTTTTCCCATTTTTTTAATCTCCTCATCAAATAGATTTTTACAAAACAAGAGGACTTCCATAGCAACCTAACTAGCGCTTTTGCTACTACTAAGGCTGTCTGTAGGTAAAAGATTATTGACATCATAACCCCTCAAAAAACTTCTAAACGGCAAAAAAGCAAGTGCAAACGCATAATTGCGCACCACACTTGCTTTGATATAATCTTCAATATTAAAAAGTTATCCATGACAAAATGTCATATTTATTGGTCTACAGAAAAAGTCTAGGACATTTGTGTAGAAAGCTTTTTAATATTCAACATATATCATAATTTGATCAGAGTCTATATAGCAAATAATTACTTTTACCACTCTTATTGACCGTTTCACAAGTTGTGTGCATTCTATGCACTGGTTGTAAAGTAACCAACTTATAAAATTTGAGCTTTTAACTCAATCAATAGGGCAACGAAAAGTTGCCAATCGGCATTTGACCCGGCTGTCCGTATGGCCTTAACTTCTTTAGGAAGTGGTCAAAATTATCTGCGGAAAGACCCAGAATATATTGAATATTTGCTTTCCAAATAACGCTTCTTTATATTATCAGCAGATAATATAAATAGCAATAGGTAATTAAAAAATATGTCGAACTAATTTCATAAAATCTTAATTTGCTTGGTAAAGTAAAGATTTCAAAAAATTCCTAGCATTTTGAAGATCATGTATTGAACCAAAGTAAGCAGGACCAAGAATGAAACGTTGTATAGGCTAAACTTTATCAAATAGCGTTTGCCATCCTGGGGATTCGCCTGGATGAAAAATTTATATGAGATTACACTGGCCAATGAGGCAATAATGGTCCCAAGCCCCCCGATATTAACCCCCATAATTAACGGTTTCCAATCTGTCGTAAAGTTGGCAAGCAAAATGGATGCAGGGACGTTACTGATAAATTGACTTAAGAAAATTGAGCTAAAATAAACGGAACTGCTGTCTTTCAGGTTGGCACTGGCAAATACCTGCACGACATTGTTGTTTGAGATATTGCCAATAAAAATAAAAAAGCAGATAAAGGTTACCAGCAGTAGATAATCAATTTTAAACAGTAAAGTTCGATTCAATACCACTACGGCCATTAATGTAATAATTAAAGCAATTGGATAACTCAGAAGTCCAAAAATGGATGCAATAATAACTGTCAATACCAAGCCCCAAATTGATGCATCCTTCCGGTTCAAGGTATATATATTCGCTAGCTCCACCTTTAGATTGCTTTTTGGGATTTTTTTGATGAAAAAATAAAGCAAACCGATTCCCAATAAAGCTAAGAACTGAACGGTAACAAAAAATGCGATTGGCTTTATTCCATAAAAAGAAAAGATAAACAGGTTTTGCGGATTTCCCATTGGTGTTAAACTGCTACCGATATTTGCGGCAATGGTTTGCAGAATAATCGTTTCCATCATATGGATGTTGGCCTTTTTACCAATTATCACAGTCAGAGGGACAAAAGTAAGCAAGGCAACATCGTTTGTTACCAACATCGAGCTAAAAAAACATAAGAAAATGAGAATAGCAGATACAGCTCGGCTATTGCGACATTTATTCAAAATTCCGATAGCAAATTTGTCTAATAGTTTCAGTTCCTCCAGGGCTTTAATGGCAATCATAAGATTAAACAGACTGACAATGACGGGAAGGTTAATATATTCAAGCTTTGGAGGATGGATGAAACAGCTTGCGACGGCAAGCATAAGTGCAATGGTAAACACCATATCCTTTTTCAAAAAGCCGAATTTCAACTGAATTCTTTTCTTATTTTGGATGAGTATATTTTCCTGCACTATTGATCACCAGCAATCTGTATTTGGTGGGAATGTTTGGGAATTAGGCAGCTCTTATAAAGAGTATTCTAATACCAGAAATTAAAAACCAAAGATTACGTTAAAGTTAAAATATTTTTTTGTCAATGATAAATGTGGGGAAGTCAGTGATGCTACTGGTAGAAAGTAGCATTTTTGTGTTATTATTGGTGGTTGGTGGGAAAATTTATCTGTTAATTTGATAAAAGGAGCCATATGTTTTTAGGAGGTTATTATGTGTTAAAGACTACTGAACGTCCGATACCTATGATTTTATTAAATGAAATATTAAGAAGAATAGTGCGACCGTTTCCATTTCATTGCAGGGGGATTAAGGTTACCCAGCAATTGGTGATAGTTACTTTAGAGTGCTTGAATGGTGCTCCGGCGAATACTTTTCCTCAAAACTGCCGAAATGAGGTAAGAAGTAAAACCCCTGAGGGTCTTGACCTATGCATAAAAAATAATATGAAGTTCGACACAAGAACGGGTAATATTATTTCTGACATATTGGCAGAGGCTGGGATTGTGAAGGTGACGACTGTTACTAATCAGAAAACGGGTCGAAGTATAAAAGCTACGCAATTATTAAAGCAATGGACTTGGTAGCCCAATAGAAACATATTTTTGTAAAAAGGGATATTAGCTTTCTTGCAGCTTGAAAGTATATTTGCAAGCTCTTTTCTCATAAATATTTGCTGTTTTGCTGTCTAATCAATTCATTTTCATCTTAAAAAGCAACAATGTTTGAGAAAAGAGCCTTGTAGAAAGATCAAGAGGGGGATCATATGAAGGGATTTTTCAAAATTGCTATTTATATTGTTATTTTGTTGGGATTGCTCAAGATGTATGATTCGAATCCGGAAAAAGACGATTATATTCATTGGATTAGCGAACAGGCTACGAAGGAAACGGAAAATATATTGATAAAAGGCATTGTAAGTGTGATTGCTGAGCCCGTGCTTGATTCTGCAACTACGCAAAAGGATTTTTTAGTTTTTTCGATTTTTGAAACTGATTTAACAGGATATGGAATGGAGAAAATCAAAGTAGTAGGGGTGCTTGGTCAATTTTTACCTATTAGTAGCACTGCAGATGAGGAAGAATGATTTTTGACTGTGGAAACCAATTGGGCTTAGAAAAAAATCAAATAGAAAGCATGCAGTTGGAGTATGGCTCCTACCTGCATGCTTTTTTAACTGTTTATATTTTTGAAAATCGAACTGATTAAACTGTATGGTCCAGTTGGGTCATGTCCTAGCTCCCAAAGCATCATGCCACCAAACCCATTATCAAGTGCCAGTTTGGTTTTTTTTTGCATTGTTACCTGGCCGTTGTAATGATAGGTTGTGCCGTTTAATACGACTGTATCGTGTTCGGCATTTGCTGGGTTGTTTTTGATAATTGTTGCATAGGATATTTGTTTAATGGCTTGGTCTTCGGGCTGGGCGTATAAAGGTACACCTAGTACCAATTTTTCTTTAGCTAGGTTATTTTTTTCAAAAAGATTGCCCCAATAGCTGACGATTTTTTCCGTGAACGAGTAAGGGGACAGATTAGCGGCATGGTAGCCACCATCCCAATGACCGTCATAAGCCATAATATTGACGTGATCAACATCGGCAAACATTGCTGTATCGTATTTCACAAAATGGGCCTCTGTGCCAGTCCCACCGTGAATTTTTGCATGGACGGCAATAGATAGTTCTTTGTTATTAGAGTGAAGCTTGTTGCTTAATTCCTTTGTGAACGTGGCTAGATTTTGAGCATCTTCATTGGATCTTGGATGTTCAAAATCGATATCTACACCATCAAGATTTTCTTTATTAGTGAAATTTGTGAGTTCGGTAACTAATTTTGTCCGTGAATCTGGGTTGGAAATGGCCGTTTTAAAATATTCGTAGGATTCGCCACCGTTGATGTGAAACCAACCACCGACAGCTAGAATAACCTTTGTGTTATGTTGTTTGGCTTTTAAAACGTGCGTTCTTAGATTATTGAGAGTTTGGTCACCATTAAGCAAAAATCCACCATCCTTTGTCGGATGAGCAAAGGAAAAAATCAGATGGGTCAGTTTAGCGTAATCGACGAACTCGGGGTTGCGAAAGTCCTGAATATAGCCGATTAATACCTTGGATTGTTCCTGCTTCCAATACGGTGTTTGCTTTTGGTTCGGCATTTTTGTAGACATAGGAGCTTGTTTTGGACTCAAAAGTGCTGGGTCATCCTTGGTGTTTGTGAATAAAATTCCGCTGAAAAAACCACCTGTGAAGATTAATAGTAATACAAATCCTATTAGGAGTTTTTGTATTTTCATAGGTGGAGGATCACCTCCTGTTTACTATGAAAGTGTAACAGAAAAAGGCAGGTGGAGGAGGTGGTAATATTCGCCTTCAAGAATCTAATTGAATTTTTATAGATAGTAGTTTGAACATCTTAGATAAGCGTAGAGCGTTATCGATAAGCGATTTTTGGTACACGAGAACCGTCCCCCTGATCCTATTTTATTACTAATTGTGTTAATTTTTCGTTGGTTAATTCTTTTTTTAGATTGTAGGATTGCCAATGTTTTGTTTCATTATTTAAGGATTGTTTTCTTTCTTTTAGTATATCTTTTAATCCAGGGATATCCTGATTTTTTTCATAAAGTTCAATTAATCCTAGAACTCCCGTGTAGGATAGGCTGTTTAAATAGTCTGGATCAATTTTACCGCTTTGTTCGTAGCGGTCGATATTTTTACTAACGACTATTTTTTCGACATCAATAACATTCATTGCTGTGTAATACAGTAACGAACTAATAAAGTAGAAGTGAAATAGGGATAGCTTTTCGATCCAAATTTTAAACAGAGTGTACATGTAGATGACGACGATAAAAATCATAAACGAATAGGCCATTACTCTAATAAAAGTGAACCCATAGGCCGCTTCATACATACTTAAGCGCATGAATGCGGAGCTAAGTATGACTCCACTAAAGAGGACAAGGGTTGTCAGTAGAATTTGAATGATCCGTTTTAGCAAGCGAGCATTTTTATCGATAAAGTTAAGTGTCAAAACCGTTATGGATAGATTAATCAACGTGACAAATAACAATTCGAAAAAACCTTTTCTGGCGTACTCGGCAAAGGTAAGGTCACCTTGTAATGACCCGCTAAAAAAGTATTTAAACTGAACAACTGTAAACAGTAAATATACCGCATTTATTAAAACCAATACTGTAATACTGATAATCGCATCCAGTGTAAATGGTAATTTCTCATTTTTATGGATGATTGCCTTGATTTGTTTTTGGAATAAAACCTGTAATAGCCCAAAGAAGGCGATTGTATATATCAAAACCACAATCATTCTGAAGACAATTTCCTCATCAATTTTCTGGAACAGCTGTGGAATTACACCCATCATTTTTTCAAACTGTGTATCAGCTGACATGAGCAGAGAAAGGACCACAAATAGGACTGGTACAGAAATTAGCAAACCAATCAAGATTTTTTTCCAAATAATAAACTTACCTTCATTTCCTTCCTGGTTAAATACTTTTCCAAAAGCAGCTACGAAGGCAACATTGTATTTAATAGATTCCATTAGCCTTGAAAACAGATATTTAACAAATTCAGGTTTGTTCCAAGGTAAGCCTTTTTGACTTGTGACCAAAACGAGATGAAAAATCACTAAGCTCGGAATGACCACAATATTCAATACATTAAAAAACTGATTGATATGAATGAAGTAACTAATAGCCAATAACCAAATACTTATTAATATGAGATAACCGAATCGCTGATGGGTAAAAGAAAAGCCGCGAAATCGCATAAAAAACACTGCGTAAAATATGAAAATAAACACTAAGTAGGAGATGCCGATTTCAGCTCTAAAAAAAGCTTCCTCAGCAGTAACGCCAAGCACCAGGCAAAATAATAAAAAAATCCAATCTGATTTGTTTTGTTTGATTTCCATCCTCAGACCACTCCAATATAGAAATTCTATATACAAAGAAATTCTAGGTATATAGGTAAAAAATGCTTATATCGAAGCTTTTTTCCCCCATCGATAGCCAATCCAAGTCACTGGATATAGGAAGATGGTAAAAATGATACAAGCAATAATAAAAGTTCTCGTAAGTAACGGGGCAAACCATGAGTGCGGAACAATCTCTAAAACTGTTAACACCATAAGAGTTAAGTTAGGGATTAATGCCGCAAAAAAAGTTTTATTAAGAAGCCTTTTCCCACCATGTCCAAACCCCTTACCAATTTCATAACCTAATAATGCCCAAAAAAACAAATAAACAACCGAAATGACAATAGGAATAGTGGTCAAGTGACCCCAAATATTGGTTAGCCAATCCCAATCGAAAAGATTATGTACCAAGGTTAACAAACTGCCTCCACCGAAGAAGAGGACATTGATGAAGATAAAAAGCCATTTCATCTTACTTGGAGTAACCGAAAGTTCATCCTTCCAGATTTCAGCAATCTCAGCGGGTGTACCTAGCCTAGCAGTAATTTGCTCCAGTATCTCAGCATCAGAGCTACAATTGTTAACCTCCAATAACACTTCATTAATGTGAGAATCATACTCTAACAGAATACTATCTTTGTCTTGGTGATTTCCGAGCCCTTTCGCCAGTTCAGCTAAAAATTTATTTTTCGGCTGTTCCATGCTTAGGCCTCCCAATCACTTTATTCATCACCTTAACAAACTCCTGCCATTCCTGAGTTTTTTCAGTTAACATTTCTTTCCCGGCTTCAGTAATTACATAATACTTGCGAGCAGGACCTTTTTCCTGTTCCTGCCAATAAAAAGCAATGTATTCCTGCTTCTCCAACTTGTGAAGTGCCGGATACAAAGTTCCTTCTTTCACACTTAAACCATTGTCACTCCGCTTTTCTAGCTCCTTTACCAATTCATAACCATACATATCACGTTCATTTAATAATTGGAGCAGAATAAGCGAGGTACTACCCTTAACTAATTCACGATTAAACATAATTTCACCTACCTAGAAATATTAGGTACATAGAAATTCTACTGCTTTTTGAATTCAATGTAAAGTCCCTTTTGGAAAAAAATTAAGCGAAGCTGCCATGTGATTATTTTGTTGGTATTAGTGAAAGACTAATCTGGAGTAAATTAGGGTAAAGGGTGTAATTATATGGATTTTATTCACAGTCAGGAGACTCTTACTACGATTGAGTGGGCGCTCCGAGCGGTTATTTCTTTTTTCTTTATGGTTATTGTGGCAAGAATCATTGGGCAGCGCTCGATATCGCAATTAAGACTTCTTGATTTTGTTATTGCTTTAGTCATTGGAAATATTATTGCCCATCCATTATCTGACGAGAAACTTGGGCTAAAAGGATCAGTTGTCACAACAAGTGTGCTGGTTATCCTATATCTTGGCGGGATCTTTATGATTTTAAAATGGCCATGGTTTAGAAAGTTGGTTAATCCGGACCCCGTTACCATCGTTCAAAATGGAGAAATCATTTATAAAGGATTAAAAAAAGCGCGAATTTCTATAGACATTCTTTTAGAGGAATTACGGGAAGGGAAAGTAGACGATGTTAAGAAAGTAGCTCTGGCGATTTGGGAAGCCGATGGAAAGATTTCTTTTTTTCTGGACCCAAAATATGAACCAATTACTCCTGAATTCTACCAGCTAAAAACGGAGCCATTTGATTTGCCAAGAACAATAATTAAGGATGGCAAGGTTGTCGCTAAAGAGCTAAAACAATTTCAAAAGGACGAGGGTTGGGTTGTTACCAATTTAGAACGGTTATATCAGACAGAGGTGAAAAATGTCCTGCTTGCAACCCTTGACCAAAAAGAAAATCTGAAGATTTTTTTATACAAGTAATCATTGAGGCTTAATAAAACCTGTGAGTAGGGTTTTATTAAGCCTCATTTTTATAATTGTAAGCAATTATTTTATCAAACACATCGGATTAAGCATTCTTCATTATTATGGTATCTAATGTATTCCCTACTTCCTGGCAATAGTCTGCAATATTTTCAAGTTCTTCATAAATTTCTTTATATTGAATAATACGAATAGGGTCTTTTTCGTTGGCAAAAAGGTGTTGAATGGATTCACGTAAAATATCATCACATTTTGATTCTAAATCTTTTATTTCAATAACATGGTCCCTAATCGGTAGTATTTCTTAGTAGCTAACAATTCTACCGCAGCGACTATTTCGACAGTGCAATTGCGAATTGCATCAACAAATCCTAGCATAAAGTCGTCAGCATGGATAATCGAATACATTTCAAATAGTGCTGCAGTATGTTCAAAACCATCTAACACATCATCCATACTCATTGTAAGTGATAAAATATCTTCACGTTCAATGGGTGTGATAATCACATTATGTAATTCTTTAATGATTTCGCTAACCATAGAATCTCCTCTCAATTCATATTCCTTAACATGATCAAAGAAGATATTTAAATCGTCCGCATTAGTAAGTTTATAGTCTGCAAAATAATTAGCACTTTCTTGTAAATTCATTGAAAAAGTAATTAAATAATTAAGGAATTTGTCATTAACTTTACTTTTTGTTGCCATTAAAAGACCTCCACATAGACCTATTAGTATTTCAATCATATAATATACCCTTAATGTTTCCAGATTGGATAATACAATTCATAGGTCTTTGTAAAAAAAGGGAGCAAAGAAATATTCGAATTTTGGTTCATCGTTGGAGTTCGTATGGAGGGTTCTTGTGTTTCCCAAAGTAAATTTCTCAAAAAGTCTAATCCTTCGAAAACTTTCTACTACAAATTCGATAGGATGATGCGACATATTAATTGTAAACAGTATTCTTTCAAATGTTCTTAAAAATATCTTTCAGAAGTTATGTATTTTGAACAGGAAAGACAAATGCTATCAATTAAATGATAGCATCTGTGTTAAGCCGAACTAGTTTACAACAAACTCTACAACAATTGGAACCGCACCATTGAGTGTGTCACCATCGGGAATAGTGATTTCTGTAGTGGTAACCGAAGAAACGTCACCTGCTTGCAACAAAGCATTAATGTAAAGATTATAATATGCAGGTAATGTTGGAAATTCTGTAGCAGACACACCAGCGTCGTCAAGGAAGGCAGTAGCTAGAATATTAAATCCAGCACCTGTTCCAGTTCCATCACCTGCTGTGGCAGTGAATCTTAGAGAACCAATAAACGGTTTGATAAGCGGCATATATTAAATCACCTCATTTCTTCTTCGAATTTCCGGAATTACACTAAAATAACAGTGCTTGTCTAATTCCGTTACAGTATAATATCCAAATTTTATAAATTAAGGAACGGCAAATAACCATAAAATGTGGTTGAATTAATTGGCATAAAGGTTTAGAAAAATAAAATATCATAATAAAATCTGCATTAGTCCTTTTTATTTGGAAAATTAGGCGAATAATTTCCAAATTATCCTAGTTACTATGTGTTTAGCCGTTACAGTATCGGGTCTTTTCCTATATATATAAATATATGTCAGGGGAAGAAGGGGTAATGATTTTGAAGGATAAAAAGAAAAAGAAGATTCATGGTATGGACGATTCAAAACCAAAACATGGACCCCCAGGACCTCGAGGACCTCAAGGTCCTCAAGGTCCTCAAGGGTGTCCAGGAACTCCGGGACTAACAGGAGCAACCGGAGCAACGGGAGCAATAGGAGCAACCGGCCCAACAGGTCCAACGGGAGAAATAGGGGCAACCGGCCCAACCGGCCCAACGGGAGAAATAGGAGCAACCGGCCCAACAGGTCCAACGGGAGAAATAGG
>CALCRD010000227.1 GCA_937894355.1 uncultured Bacillus sp. | reverse complement strand
TCCACTATTTAGACAAAGTAAAAATCGATACATATGTCGAAGAAGGACAAACCCATACCTTTAGTGATTGGATGATTGAATTGACTAGTGGACAAGGGGAAACTTCTGAGGGAGATCAACTATATCTGGAAACTGCAATGGAAAATTAAAATAAGAGGGCAGACACTTGAATTGCGTGTCTGCCCTCTTATTTTATTATTTATTTCGTATAATCCCTGGTCTTCGCCCTTTTAACATATTTAACAATGGTCGGTAATCTTCCCTCACGAGTCCAATTTTTTCAACAATTAACTCGATCACAACCAAGACAACCAAAAGAATAAGTATTGAACCCCTGATTGTCGCTTGAGAAAAGATAAACGCAGTTAATCCAAACAACGCACTCATAACATAAATCAATAATACTGTTTGCCTATGGGTAAAACCTGACCGCAATAAACAATGATGTAAATGTGATTTATCTGGTGCAGTCAAAGGCTGTTTATTGACTAGTCTTCGGATAATCGCAAAGAATGTATCGGAAATCGGTACACCTAGAATTATTACGGGGATAATCAGTGAGATAAACGTAACATTTTTAAATCCTAACAGTGATAGAACACCGATTAAGAATCCCAAGAATAATGCACCTGTATCACCCATAAAAATCTTTGCCGGGTGGAAATTATAAACAAGGAAGCCAAGAGTTGAAACTGCGGCAATTAGTGCTACTACCATTACATATGGATTACCCATCATATAGGCCATTCCCGCAATGGTAAATAATGCAATCGTTGATACACCAGCGGCTAAACCATCTAACCCATCAATTAAATTAATGGCATTTGTTATTCCGATAATCCACACCATCGTAAATGGGATACTTAACATTCCGAAATCAAGTTCACCGGCACCAAAGGGTAGGTTAATGAATTCCAGTCGAATATCTCCCAAGAAAACGACTACAAATGATGCTAGAATTTGACCAAGTAATTTTACCTTAGGAGAAATTTCTTTTGTATCATCAACAATTCCAGTAAAAATGATAATCAAACTACCCAAAATTATCGCCAAATTGAGATTTTCACTTAGATTTAAAATTGGAAGCAGAAATTTGGGATTCGGCTGAATAATTGCTATTCCAATTAAAAAGCTTATATAAATAGCTAATCCACCTAAACGTGGCATAATTTTTTGATGAACTTTCCTCTGATTTGGCTTGTCAGTTGCGCCAATTTTAAATGCTAATTTTTTCACTATAGGTGTGAGGAAGATCGAAGCAGCAAAACATAATAATAAGGTTACATACAACATAAAGACCCTCCATACTTTTATCATTACCATATTTGTTAAAATCATTAGTGTAAATATTTCCATAAAGCAAAATAATACTAAAGTCCAAAATTCGATAAATTATTCCTAATGGATTATAGCATAGACTTATCATCAATGAAACTATTTATTTTAAACTACAAATGTAGGAATCTTCTAAGTTTAGGAAATCAATCAATCTGTAAATGCTCAGGCATACTATTTCTATTTAGGACACTAATAATTAAGACGTAACTTTGTGAAAAATGTTTCATTCATATTAGAATTTAATAATTGAACTTTTTGTGACAATAATTTTATATGCAATTAAATTTGATAAAAAGGACACCTTTCAGGCCACATTACTGGCCATTATGGTGTCCCTTTGATGTCATTCTTTTACGCTTTTGAGTTCCTTCAAGTAAGCTGCTAATGCATCTTGCCAGTTCGGTAGCGTTTTAAAACCTTGTTCGATCAGTCTCTTCTTACTTAAGACCGAATAATTTGGTCGTGCTGCTGGACGAGGAAATTGATTTGATGTTAATCGATTAACTTTTATCTCAACTTCTGCTTGTTTGAAGATCTCCAAGGCAAATTCATACCAAGAACATACACCCTCATTTGTAGCATGGTATACCCCGTACTTATCTGATTCAACAAGTTCAATAATGAAACGAGCCAAATCAACTGTATATGTCGGTGATCCAACCTGATCGTGAACGACACCAAGTTCATCCCGGTCTTCGGCAAGGCGAAGCATCGTCTTAATAAAATTATTCCCATTAATTCCAAAAACCCAAGCAGTTCTAACAATAAAATAGCGTTCTAAAATTCCTTTTAGGAATTCCTCACCAGCTAATTTTGTTTCACCATAGGCACCAATAGGCTTTGTTGGGTGATTGACTTCATATGGTTCCGTTGCTGTTCCATCAAAAACATAATCGGTACTAACCAATACCATTTTAGCCCCAGCTTTTTTAGCGGCCTCGGCTAAATATTTTGTCCCTAATGCATTAACAGTGTAAGCAGTTTCTTTATCCTCTTCAGCTTTATCCACATTGGTATAGGCGGCACTATGCAAAATGGCATCAGGATTTATTTTTTTAATGAAAGCTTTAACGGCAGCTTCATCAGAAATATCTAATTCTTTACGTCCAACACCATATACCTGATGGTTCTTTGCTTCCAATTGTTTGACAAGGTCATATCCTAATTGTCCTTGTACACCCGTTACTACCACTTTCATTATTTTACCTCTAATCTGTCACCATATTGGGATTTAAAATAATCTTGGTACTCTCCTGAAATGATGTTTTCCCACCATTCCTTATTATCTAAATACCATTGAATCGTTTGGGCAATTCCCGTTTCAAAGTTATATTTAGGTGTCCAGCCTAACTCTGTGCGTAGTTTTGTAGCATCAATTGCATAGCGGCGATCGTGACCTGGACGGTCCTTAACATATTTAATCAATGATTCTGGCTTGTCCAACGCTTTTAAAATCGTTTTAACAATATCTATATTGGTGCGCTCATTGTTTCCACCAACATTATAAACTTCGCCATTTCGGCCATTGTGTAAAACAAGGTCAATGGCTTGGCAGTGGTCTTCAACATGTAACCAATCGCGAATATTCAGACCATCTCCGTAAACTGGAAGTTCTTTGTCATTCAAAGCATTACTAATCATTAATGGAATAAGCTTTTCAGGAAAATGGAACGGTCCATAATTATTTGAACAACGTGTAATATTTACTGGTAAACCAAATGTTTCATTATACGCTCGAACTAAAAGGTCTGCACCCGCTTTACTTGCGCTGTATGGGCTATTTGCAGCTAATGGAGTTTCCTCTGTGAAGTACCCTGTTTCACCTAAAGTGCCGTATACTTCATCAGTAGAAACCTGAAGGTATTTTTTCACACCAATCGTTTTCGCCGCATCAAGAAGAGCTAGTGTCCCCTGAATATTTGTTTGCACAAAAATGCCCGGATCGGTAATACTTCTATCAACATGGGATTCAGCTGCAAAGTTGATTACATAATCAAACTTTTCTTCTAGAAATAAACCACTAACAAAATTACTGTCCGCAATATCACCTTTTACAAACTTATAATTTGGAGCGTTCTCAACATCCTTTAAGTTTTCAAGGTTTCCTGCATATGTCAATAAATCAAGATTTACAATTTTATAATTAGGATATTTATTTACCATGTAGCGGACAAAATTACTTCCGATAAAACCGGCTCCGCCTGTAATTAACAATTTCATATGGATGCCTCCTATTTCTCAAACTCAAAATTAAGATGTGTAGCTTCAGTTAAAGTGGGATGCTTAGTGTCTTTGTCAGAAAGAACTGGATTGGTTGTCGGCCAATCAATACCCAAATCAGGATCATTCCATAAAATTCCCCCGTCATTCTCTGGTGAATAGTATTCATCCACTTTATAAGCAACCGTTGTATCTGGAACTAAGGTACAGAATCCATGGGCAAATCCCTTAGGAACGAGCAGCTGACGTTTGTTATGCTCACTTAAAATGACACTAACCCATTGTCCATATGTAGGTGAACCTTTTCTAATATCAACAGCAACATCGTATATAGCACCTGTAATACAGCGAACCAATTTTGTTTGGGCTTTTGGATTTAATTGAAAGTGCAAACCACGCAAAGTTCCTACAGGAGCTGATAGTGACTGATTGTCCTGAATAAAATCAATATTCAAGCCTAGTTTTTCAAATACATTTTTATTATAGCTTTCCATGAAATAACCGCGGTGATCCCCAAAAACTTTGGGTTCTAAAATTTTAACCCCTGGTA
This sequence comes from uncultured Bacillus sp., assembly GCA_937894355.1. Taxonomy (GTDB): domain Bacteria; phylum Bacillota; class Bacilli; order Bacillales; family Cytobacillaceae; genus Bacillus_BU. Next base: position 30,733 of record CALCRD010000227.1, on the reverse strand, counting down.
GCTTTGTTTCAATTACATTCATTTCAATTCCTCATTTCATTACTTGAGTTGCAACTTTTACTAAGTATTGACCATATTGGTTCTTCATTAAGGGCTCTGCTAACTGTAATAACTTATCTTTTGTTATATAGCCCATTTTATATGCAATTTCCTCTAAACAAGCTATTTTTAATGATTGGCGTTTTTCAACCGTCTCAATAAATTGTGATGCTTCTAATAATGATGCATGTGTTCCTGTATCTAGCCATGCATAGCCACGGCCTAACAGTTCAACATTTAATTCACCCATATCTAAATAGGCTTTATTTATATCGGTTATTTCGAGTTCCCCACGTGGAGATGGTTGAATATTTTTCGCAATCTCCACCACACGATTATCGTAAAAATAAAGACCAGTCACAGCATAATTTGATTTAGGTTCATCAGGTTTTTCTTCTATTGAAACTGCTTTTCCTGATTCGTCAAATTCAACAACACCAAAGCGCTCTGGATCGTTAACATAATATCCAAACACCGATGCACCTGTTTCTCGTGCTGCAGCATTCCTCAGAAGATTAGTCAGTCCATGGCCGTAGAAAATATTATCACCAAGTACTAGTGCAACATTGTCATCACCAATAAACTCTTCCCCAATCAAAAATGCTTGTGCTAACCCACCTGGGTGTGGCTGAATTTTATATGTAAAATTCATTCCTAAGTCTGACCCATCACCTAAAATTTGTTCAAAACGGGCAGTGTCTTCTGGTGTTGAAATAATTAAAATATCCTTAATACCTGCTAACATAAGAACTGACAGCGGATAATAGATCATTGGTTTGTCGTATACAGGCAACAACTGCTTAGAAACTACCTTCGTTAATGGATATAGCCTTGTACCACTGCCACCCGCAAGAATTATTCCCTTCATAAAAAAAGACATCTCCTCAATCTCTATAATTGATTCTCCATAATGATACAAAAAACGTCATTCTTTTGCACTAATTATAAAGAAATGATAATAAAAAGACAAACAAGTAAATGTTCTGTAACAGAACATGAATTTTACGAATGATTATTTTTTATAATTGTAAATACTAGAAATCGTTTGAGCACGTCCTTTGATACGTTCCATTATTGAACGCTTCTTCATCCCTGTGACGTTTCCACCGTGGCGAACATACTTCATTAGCGGTTCATCGATAGTAACGATTTTCTTTTTTTCTAGCAAGCAAATTTGGACAATCCATTGATCATGCATTTCAATATTAGCTGGGAATGGAAGAATATAGGGGAGTAATTCCTTTTTAAAAGCCATCATCGCACCAGTAAATGCATTCTTCATTATGTTGCCTAACAAGCCTTGGCTCAAATTATTCCTGTTGTACTCATTCCAGGATTTGTTAATGAGCTGCAAATTTCCATCGACAACATTGGCATCATGGACAACAAGTACAACGTTTTGGTCTTTAAAAGCAGCCAATACCTTTTCAACCTTATTATCTTCCCAAATATCATCCTGATCACAAAGAAAAAGAACGTCTCCTTTTGCTAAGGAGATCGCTTTTTCAAAGCTTTTTATGGCTCCTAAATTTTGATTATTAATATAGATTTCAATCCGATTTCCGTATTTTTCTCTAATAAGCTCAACAGTGAGATCACTTGATCCATCATCTACAACAATTACTTCATCTTGCTCATTTAGCTGTTTAATGACCGAATCAAGCTGACGAATAATAAAAGATGCTCCATTATAGGTTGCCAAACAAACCGATATCATTTTAAATGTCCCTTCTACAAAGAAAGAATCCGGCGCAGCGTATACGCCGCAATCTTTTTATTTTTCACGAGAAGCATTTGTTTTAGTAGGCGCTTGGCCAACTGCATTCTATAAGAAGGAAGTAAATCCTTTTTATATTTTTTATAAAAAGTGATTTCCGAGTCTAAAATGCTTCGATAACGTACGATTGAGATTCCACTGTAATCCATAACTGATAACTCGTGTTGGATAGTTGTTTCAAGTACCCATACCTTATAACCCCGTGCATATATTTCGTAGAATAACCAATGATCAAGGTAGTCTAATGGAAATTGAGGATTAAATCCATTAATTTCAGTTAAAAATGATACCCGAATTAACGCACCCGAATTAATTGCCATTACCGGTGAATTTTGCAAACCAGGTTGTGGTTTTTCACCCTTCAACGGTCGAAATGAATCGCTGAATACAGGGGAAATCATGATGCTTTCATAATTTATTTTTGGAACAACAGTAACCACACTATTATCAAAATTTCCAAGATTACCAATTTGCCTTACATAGTCTTCTGTCAATTCAGTGTCATGATCAAGTAATAGTAGCCATTCGCTTCCAGTATCTTTAGCAATTTGAAATGCAGAATTATACGCAGTCACTATTCCTATATTTCTTGAATCATGCTTATAAAAGATTTTTAGATGTTCATATTGTGACGGTACATCTTGTTTCTCAGGACTATTATCATAAATAATGATAGACAAATCTTTCATCAATACCGAATTATTATCAATCACACGATTTAATGATTGAATTGTTTTTGAAGAGCTAAGTTTAATTTTATAAACTACGATTACTACAGTAATTTTCATATTGCTTGTCCTCTAATGACAGACCTTTTTACAGAAAAAAGAGTAAACAACAATGGATATACCAATTGGAAACTTAACCCTGTAAATGCGAACATATTACTAAATGTATTAAAAACAAAAATTGAATTCAATATTGCAACTCCAACAATAAAATAATCACTATCCAAACTTTTTAACATCAGTATATAGAATAGTGCGAATATAAACATAAACATCGTCAATAACGAAACCCCAACCCAACCCAAAATTACGTACGATTGAGAAAAGGCAGTTGACACATTTAGTTCAGGGGTAATTTGCATACCATTTGGAATGACTATTTCATATAGTCCAATAATTCTCTTACTTAAAAAATCAGGTAAAATTTGTGTCACAGAGAAATCAAATGTATCGGATAATGTAATATCCTCTTCATATTCAAAATTATTTATTGTCTCTTGTAAATTTGCTAGTGGTGAAGAAATATAGATATACGGCCAAAAAAACTCTTTTGGGATAATAGAATCTTTAAAATCGTCCGTTGCCCCACCAATTTGAAGGAATAATTTATTATCAAACATTGAAGTTCCTGTATTATAAGAGTTATTAACCCTCATATTCCCAACCACACCAAATAAGTATAAGCTAATAACAACTAATACTGATAATCCCGCGATTTTTCGTATTGTTATTTTCCTTTGGTATTTAATCAGGTACACAAAAACACAACTAATTAACATTATTACTAACATGCCCCGATTCATAATCAACAATGAGGGAACTAATGTCAGGATAAATAATAAGATTGTTTTTCTTCTATTTTCAGGTCTCGATAATATAACTTGGAATAAGAGTATTGAAAAAAAAGAGTTAAATGTAACTAAAAATACATGAAAGGTAGGAATACCAAATTCATGATAACTTAAAGAAGTGTTCGTTAAAATAGCTAACAAAGGAAAGTTACCATGATACAAAAATTCTATTAAGTACCCAAATAAGATTGCATAAGTAATCCAATCAAAGTAATCTTTATATTCAACTCGATTAAAAGAAATAATGTTTTTCGACATAATAAATCTACCCATTAGGATTGCTATTAGGATGGAGATCATTAAAAAGATTAGCAATGTAAGACCTAGTTCGGGATATAAATTAGACCAATTAAGTAAGTAGGCAACCAACACTGCTAGAAAAGAAAAACCATGTATAAAGTAAGGATTTACCACGTCTATGATGACTCCTTTCCACAGGGAATCCTGGCATCTAATCTAGAATTAATACTAATGAATTTAATTGCATTTATAAAATGAAGACAAAATTCACCATTTTATTTTTTTCGATTAAAGTTAATGTTTAAAACAAATGCAATTATAGTGCCAAAAACTAGACCTAAAATGCCGCCCATTGCAATATTTGCTTTTGATCGTGTATGAAGAATCTTTGTTTCATCACCGTTTTTTGCCTGATTTACAATTATTGCTGTTTCTATTTTCAAGTACTGATCGAGATTGTTTGAAAAATGTTTTGCAGTTGTGTTGGCAAGATTTGTTGCCTTTTTAGGATCAGTATCTTCTGCAGTTATTCTGATGATTTGTGAATTATTTTCATTAGCGACATCTATCTTTCCAGCTAAATCATTTGTACTTTCCTTCAATTTCAAATCACTTTTAACATTTTCCAAAATAGCTGAAGTTTCAATTAATGTTTGAGCCGTATTCAAAAATCTTCCTACTTCATCGGTTTGATTGATAACTATACCAGCCTCTGCTTCTTTCTTTTCAATTAAAACTAGTGTGGATGCTTTATAAGTGGGTTCGGGACCTGCCGGAACCAACATCTTACCAACACCACTACCAACTAGCGCAAACAGTAATATAATCCAGAAATATTTTTTTATCACTTTTATTATATCGTTAATTAACATTGTCCCTTCCATAGTTAACCTCCGCAATTTAAGTTGTTTTTTAGTATAGTATGGTTCGTTTGGGATGTTTATATAAATTTCCACCCCCATTTATTAAAATATTTAATCATCGACTTGATAAAAATTTTAAATAAATTCGAGTTTTTATGTGCGCCCCTTTCATAGTAATGTATCACACTTGAGAATGGGGTGTATACAATCCGCTTGTTACTCATTTTCAACTCTAAACAAAGATCATAGTCCTCAAAATACATAAAATATCGATCATCAAATCCATTAACTTCTTTAAAATCACTACCTCTTATTAACATAAAACAACCAGATCCAATTCGAATGTCAACAAATCGATCATTTGGTAGGTTTCTACACTCGTATGAAGCCAGTCGTTTTGCAAAAAGTTTTTTTACTAATTTAAATGGTATAAATCTCAAAGCATAATCAAAAACAGTAACACGATCACGGGTGAGGTGTTGTATAGTTCCGTCAGGGTTTAGTACTTTTGGTACCAATAAAGAAATAGAAGGATCGCTTTCCAAATTATCCAGCATTCTTAATAAGTCATCTCGTTTTAATATTATATCCGGGTTAAATATTAAGAAAAATTCTTCCTCTGAATGTAAAAGATTATTATTGTGACCAAAACCAAAACCATTATTTTCGTTATGATAAGTAATATCGGCAAAGTCCTCGTACTGTTTTAGGCGTGCCTTATAATCCTCCTTAGAATTGTTATCAAAGATAACAAAACGGAACCGGTCATCTCCGCCAAATTCAGCTCTTACATTATCTAAAACTTTAAATATATGTTGGCTGTTGTAGGTCACAATGCTTATTGCAACTTTTGTCCTTCTCAATTTTATTCACTCAACTTTCATAACTGATTATTCCGCGCTAATTCTTTATAACTTTAAACGTTAAAACATCCTCGTTCAACTTAGCCCTTCCTAGGTGTAAGGTTTAATTAGAAATACGGGATTTTTTATTAAATCCACAAAGAATAATTATAGCATCAACTTATTACATTTTGTATTCATGTTTAGTAAATTTCTATTTATTGTTGCATGTTGCGTGCAATCAATATTATAATTTTCTATAGTATTGTTGCAAGAAGAGTCAAAAAGCGACCTTAACCAGGAAAGGGATTTTTTGAATGAAAACAAGATTTGATAGAAGAAAGAAAAATAAACGAAAACGGATTCGTTTTTCGTTGCTTTTCTTGGGAATATTGATGATGGGTTTATCTTTTTATCTTTATAATATATATACTGATGTTGCTAGTGCTGTAAATAATATGAATAAACCGATTTCACGGAAAGTATCTGATATAAGGGTAGAAAAAGTTGAATTTAATCGAAAAGATCCCATTTCCATTCTATTAGTTGGAGTGGACGAACGGGATGGTGATGCAGGCCGAACCGACTCCATGTTGGTAATGACATTAAATCCTAAACTAAAAACCGCAAAATTAGTAAGTATTCCTCGAGACACTCGAGCAGAATTAGTAAGTGGGAAAAACAAAAAAAACTTTTATGACAAAATGAACCATGCATATGCCTACGGTGGAATCGAAATGACTATTAATTCAATCGAGAAATTCCTTAATATCCCAATTGACTATTATACTGAAGTTAACATGGAAAGTTTTCGGGATATTGTCGATGCCGTTGGAGGTATTGATGTATATAACGAATACGAGTTTGAATTAGATGGAACTTTCCTTACAAAAGGGGACCACCACTTAGATGGTGTAGAAGCGCTTCAATATGCTAGAATGCGCAAACAGGATCCACGAGGCGATTTTGGTCGTCAAGAAAGACAAAGAGAGGTTATTTCTAAGGTTATAGATAAAGGAACATCTCTCAAATCCCTTACAAATTACGATGAAATTCTAAATGCTTTGGAAAAAAACATAAAAACAAATTTGACTTTAAAAGAAATACTAGGTATTCAAAACACATACAAACCAGCTGCTGAAACGATAGAAAAAATTGAAATTGAAGGTATAGGAAGGCTCATTAATAACGGAAAAATTGACATATGGTATTTTGTTGTTGAAGACGAAACTAGACAAAAACTATCAGACCAATTACGTGAGCATCTAGGACTTCCAAAAGCAAACATTCAAACAAATAGTAATTCCAACACTCAGACTGTTAATAAGTCAAACGTTCAAACAAGTAATAAACCTAACATTCAAACAAATAGTGTCTCAAACAGTCATATAGATAGTTCTTCAAACGGTCAGGCACGTGTTCCGATCGAATCACCTAGCAAACCAGTGGACCCACCAAGTAAACCTGTCGACTCACCGAGTAAACCAGTGGACCCGCCTAGTGATCCAGTCGAACCGCCAACTAAACCAGCCGACCCACCTAGTAATCCTGTCGAACCGCCTAGTGACACAAGTGACCAAGCAGAGAATTAGTATGTAAGACAATAATACTAACCTAGTATTATCTTAAACCTGACAATTTATGTCAGGTTTTTTTGTAGGAAAGGACAGCAGGTTTATGTTAGCTCGATTAGTAAAACAACTAAATGGTTATTGTTTGACTCTGTTCGGACTTCCTTTTTTGAAGTAAAAGTTACTTTTCTTTGATTTATGCCATCAAAGAAAATAAGAGGGATTAACGGAGTAAGAGATTTTAATATATAAAAGAAGGACTAGAAATCTTGTGATTTCTAGTCCTAAAATTTGATTCATTTCTACACTAAACTTCGAACTTTTTCCCAACAGATTGAATTAATAAGTATTGAAGTACTCAACAATTCCGTCTGCTATTGCTAATGCTAATTTATTTTGATACTGGTCTGTAATTAAATTTTGGCGTTCGCTTGAATTATTAATAAAACCTAGTTCTATTAATGCTGCAGGCACAGCTGTTTCACGTAATACCGAGAATGTTTCCCCAGCAGTTCCACGATCATTAGCACCTGTATATTCTAACAAATTTTCATGAATTAAATTTGTTAGTGTTTTACTCTTCGAAATTCTTTCTGGACTATTATGCATATCCCCATTGATTTTCGAAGGGTATTCTGCATCATATTCATAGTAGTAAGATTCAATACCATTAGCAGAAGTTGCTCCCCCTGCTGTAGAGTTATGATGTAAACTGATGAAAATATCTGGATTTAAATCATTCGCCAATTTAGAGCGATCAAGCAATGATACGGTTGTATCTTTATTAATACGAGACATGTAAACAATATAGCCCCGTTCTAATAATAGCGCTTGAACTTTACTCGCAACAGCTAAATTCAAGTCCGCCTCATTATAACCACCAGCCATAGCACCTGGATCAGACCCACCATGTCCTGGGTCCAAAAATACTGTTTGTGATTGATTAAATGTGACAGTACTACTAGGCAAGGATATTACACGGCCGTTCTTACCTGTTATTCTGATAGTAACAATATGTTTACCTACAGTAAATAATGTAGTGTCGAGATCAAAATGAAAGCCTGCTGTCCCATTGTTGTATTGAGGGAAAGCATTTTGGACATCTGGTCTCGCATCACCATAAACCGCCTGACCTACCACAGTACCGTCTACCATTACATCGATAATATCTACTTCGCCATCATACAAAAACCAGCCCTTTACGGTTTGAGTCCCTCTATAATTTTTTCCGGAAACTGGACTATCCAAATATCCTTTGGAATTATCATTTTTAATCGTCACAGTACTATTTGGCATTGTTGTAATTCGGCCATTCTTACCTGTTACTTTTATGGTAACAGTGTGTTGGCCATCAGAAAATTCGGTTGTGTCGAGAGCATAATGATAGCCTGCTGTCCCATTGTTGTATTGAGGATAAGCCTTTAGAACATCTGTTCTCACATCACCATAGACCGCCTGACCAGCTACTATACCGTCAACCAGTACATCGATCTTTTCGACTCCACTTACATCCAAATACCAACCACTAACGTTTAGTGTTCCTTTTAGTGTTAATCCAGAAACCGGATTATCCATATACCCTATTGGGTTTTCGTTTTCAATCGTTATTGTACTATTTGGCAATGTTGTGACATGGCCGCTGTTACCTGTTACCCTAATTGAAACAGTATGTTGGCCATTAGTATATTTGGTTGAGTCGAGAACATAATGATAGCCTGCTGCACCATTGTTGTATTGGGGAAAAGCTTTTAAGATATCAGTTCTTGCATCACCATATGCCGCTTGACCGACCACTGCACCGTCGACCAATACTTCGATCTTTGCTACTCCACTTTCATCCAGAAACCAGCCTTCTACGGTTTTGATTCCTTTTAGTTTTGTGCCAGTAACTGGATTATCCATATACCCTTTGGTATTCTCAATTGTTATCGTACTATTTGGCAATGTTGTGACACGGTTGTTATTTCCTTTTACCCTAATCGAAATCGTATGTTTCCCATCAGGAAATTTGGTTGTATCGAGAGCATAATGAAAGCCCGCTGTCCCATTATTGTATTGAGGATATGCCTTTAGGACATCCGTTCTCATATCACCATAGACAGCTTGACCTACCACAGTACCGTCCACCATAACATCAATATTTGCTACTCCGTTTACATCCAAAAACCAGCCTTTAACAATTTGTGTTCCTTTTAGTGATGATCCAGAAGCTGGATTATCCAAATACCCTATCGGATTTTCATTTTCAATCATTATTGTACTATTTGGCAATGTTTTAAAATGGCCATTGTTATCTATTGCCCTGATTGAAACAACATGTTGGCCATTAGTAAATTGGGTTGTGTCGAGAGCATAATGATAGCCTGCTGCACCATTGTTGTATTGGGGGAAGGCTTTATGGACATCGGGTCTTGCATCCCCATAGGTCGCCTGACCTACCACTGCACCATCAACCATTACATCAATATTTGCTACTCCACTCCCATTCAAAAACCACCCTGTTAGGTTATTGATCCCTTTTAGTTTTGTGCCAGTAACTGGGTTATCCATATACCCTTTGGTATTTTCAATTGTTATCGTACTATTTGGCAATGTTGTGACACGGTTGTTATTTCCTTTTACCCTAATCGAAATCGTATGTTTCCCATCAGGAAATTTGGTTGTATCGAGAGCATAATGAAAGCCCGCTGTCCCATTATTGTATTGAGGATATGCCTTTAGGACATCTGTTCTCACATCGCCATAGACCGCCTGACCAACTACTACACCGTCGATCAACACTTCAACATTCGCTACTCCGCTCTCATCCAAAAACCAGCCTTCTACGTTTTTAATCCCATTAAGTACCGCGCCAGAAACCGGTCCATCCATACATCCTAAAGCATACCCTTTGTTATTTTCTATCTTTATCGTACTATTTGGCAATGTTGTGACACGACCATTGTTTCCTGTTGCCCTGATTGAAACAGTATGTTGACCATTAGTAAATTGGGTTGTGTCGAGAGCATAATGATAGCCTGCTGTCCCATTGTTGTATTGAGGGAAAGCCTTATGGACATCGTCTCTTGCATCCCCATAGGACGCCTTTCCTACCACTGCACCGTCGACCAATACATCAATATTTACAACTCCGCTCTCATCCAAAAACCAGCCCTCTACGTTTTTGATCCCTTTTAGTGTTGATCCGGAAACCGGATTATCCATATACCCTTGAGCATTACCAATCGGAATTGTTTGTACTGATGCATATACAGGAATTTCCAAATACAATAACATTACAATTCCAGCCAACAATGCAGCAACGATATTTTTATAAAATTTCATTTCATCATCCTTTCTAGCTAGGCTAATATTCCTACTCTATAGTACTATTATTCTACAATACTATTCAATATGTAATGATTACATTTTGCCATCCTTTCTATTTACAAGCCTTTTTTTACAATCTTTGGATTGACCAATGTAAATTATCGGTATAGTTAAGAAATTTAAACTTCGTGAGATTGAAATAACAAAAGTAGAAGTGCTAAAGTGCGAAAATAACTAATAGTGGTTCGGTTGGTGATATTACAATTCAAAATCCTATTTTCCCTTGATGTTATTAATCGTCCTCCCATCAAACAAAATAAAAAAAGGGAGAACTCAACAAATGAGTTACTCCCTCATGATTATCTAATAATCATTTTCTATTAATTAAAAGTAATTCCTCCACCATATAACCAGCCTTCTTGACCATCAACTATAACCCTATACCAACGATTATCATAAGGATATTGCGAAGCATCTCCTGGTACATATTTAACATCAGTGTTGTACCCTATTACCTTAACAACCTTACCCGAACCTAATGTCTTGATTAAAGTTGAAGTTTGAGAATAAGGTATTGACCTAAATGACAAATTATTGGTACTTACGGTTGCATAAGTTTCTGTAGTGAAGTTAATAATAATACTAGTTGGATATGGTTGTCCTACAGGAATATTCCTTCCAAAAGAAGGAGCAACTACAGATGAACCCGGTAGAGTACCCGTATTGGAATAATATGATTCATCATATGGTTTTATTGACTCCATTAAATTGGCTATTCCATTTGACCAATTTTGGTCTGTAGCGTACCTTACATTCATTCCTATTAAAGTTGGACCATTAAAATAGGTCCCATTTTCATTTAAATAATCTCTTCTTACGATATATGCTTCATAATTTATACTGTCAGCACCTGTTGGGAAATAGTATCCACAAGTAAATGGACAGGCATCATAAGCACCATAACCAAATAAATTATTTTTATAAGTTTTTAAGTTGGATCCACCCCAACCTGTCTCCCAAATTGCATGAGCCACAAGATATTGTGCATTAACACCATATTTATTCTGTGCATCTATAAAACTTTGAGCAAAATTCTTCAAAGGACTATCAGGACGTTTTTTATTGAAGAAATTAACGATATCATTTGCTGTGATGGTTGATGGCTTCCTTAAATCAATCCGTTTATAATGACTTCCATTAAATGTGTTAATGATACTATTTAATGTATAAGTTGCCCCATTTTGTCCAATACCTTTTACAGTAAGTGTATGTTGACCATCCGCAAACTGCGTGCTATTAAAGGTTAATTGGTATCCTGAGTTTTTATTTTCATATTCCGGAAATGCATTATTCACATCAGGACGTGCACTACCATACTGTGCCACTCCCTTGCTCTTTCCATCCACAAACACTTCAATCTTAGATACGCCACTTCCGTCTAAATACCAGCCGGTTACATTTATATCTCCTTTTCCAGTTGAACCATTAGCAGGAGAATCAATATAACCAATCGCTGGTGGATTTTGTACATTTAATACGATTGTTTCAAGGTTATTAGTGGTACCGTTTTGACCTGTCTCTCTAATCGCGAGTTTATGTTGGCCATTCGTTAGATTTTTTGTATTTAAGGTAAACAGATAGCCCGGGTTGCCATTTTGATATTCCGGAAATGCTTTCCCTACGTCGGTACGAGCAATTCCGTATTGAGCTTCTCCCATGCTTTTTCCATCCACCAATACTTCAATCTTGGATACACCACTAATATCTAAATACCAACCTTTTACCAAAATCTCCCCTTTAACAGTTGAACCGTTGTTTGGGGTGTCAAGATAGCCCTTAACCGGTGGATTTTGTACATTCACTAGGACAATTCCTAGTTCGTTTTTGACACTGTTATTTCCTGTTTCTCTCACTGTTATTCGATGCTGACCATTAGCTAAATTCTTTGTATCTAAAGCAAACCGGAATCCTGAGTTTGTATTTTGATACTCAGGAAATGCCTTCCCAACATCGGTACGCGCAATTCCGTATTGCGCTTCTCCCATGCTTTTTCCATCTACTAATACTTCAATCTTGGATACACCACTAATATCTAAATACCAACCTTCTATCACGATTTCTCCTTTTAAAGTTGAACCGTTGGTTAGATTATCAAGGTATCCCTTTACTGGTGAATTTTGAACATTAACTAAAATACTTTCGAGTTCATTTGACGCACCGTTTTTCCCAGTCTCTCTAACTATTAACCTGTGTTGACCATTAGGTATATTCATAGTATTTAAGGTAAAATAATATCCGGAATTATCATTATTATACTCCGGAAAAGTTTTTGCTACATCGGACCGAGCAATTCCGTACTGCGCTTCCCCCATACTTTTGCCATCTACTAATACTTCAATCTTGGATACACCACTACCATCTAGATACCATCCTTTTACGACCATTTCCCCTTTAATAGTTGAACCATTAGTTGGGGTGTCAAGATAACCCCTCGCAGGTAGGGATTGGAAATTTTGGACATTCACCATAATGCTTTCAAGTTCATTAATTGTTCCGTTATTCCCAGTCTCTTTTACTGTTAATCGGTGAAGGCCATTTGTTAGATTGATCGTGTTTAAAGAAAATTGATATCCTGAGTTTGTATTTTGATACTCTGGAAAAGCATTCCCTACATCGGAACGAGGATTACCAAGCTGCGCTTCCCCCATGTTTTTTCCATCGACTAACACTTCGATTTTAGATACTCCACTTCCATCTAAAAACCAACCTCTGACGTTCGTTTCCCCTTTTACAGTCGAACCGTTACCTGGAGAATCAAGATAGCCTTTTGCTGCTAAGTTTTGTACATTCATCAAAATGCCTTTAAGCTCATTTGTTGCTCCATTTACCCCGGTCTCTCTCACTGTTAGCCGGTGTTGGCCATTGGTTAAATTTTTCGTATTTAAGTTGAATTGGTATCCAGAATTTTCATTTTGATAATCTGGAAAAACTTCCCCTACATCGGAACGAGCAATACCGTACTGCGCTTCTCCCATACTTTTTCCATCTACCAATACTTCGATTTTAGATACTCCACTTCCATCTAAAAACCAACCATTTACCACAATATCTCCCTTTACAGTTGAACCATTAGTTGGGGTATCAAGATAGCCTTTCGGAATTAGAATCATCTCGTTTGCAAGTACTCTTCCACTATCGATTATTATTAAAATAGTAAAAAAGGAAGCAAACAAAATAATTCTTTTTAGTTTATCAATAATTAGTTTCACCCCTTCTACAAATCTAATTAATATCGCAATATAAATATATCAAACTCTATTTTAATTAACAATTGATATTTCCACATTTTAATCCGTTAACTATTTCCTGTTTTTTAGTATTCAGAAATAATAAACACATTGTATCTTAATCATTTCCTTCAGTAATCCACCTATTTCAAAAAAAAGGGGTGTCCCAATAAGTTATACTCTTGGGACACCCGATTTCGGATTGTTCTTCAGATGTTAATTACCTAAGGTAACGCTCAATTCCAGAAATTCAACTCCAAAATGTCGACCTTCTGTTGTTGTACAAGTTATTTGCAGTAAACAAAAAAAACAAATTCAAAATATATTGAGAATAAAAAAAATGAAGGAACTTGGAGTACCATTAATAACGGAGTAATTTATTTGGTATAATATTTTCGAGGATAAAACTAGATATGTGTTGCTGTTAGTAAAACTCCGTGAGTCCTAAACTTTTCCCCCTATAACTTGTAAGTCAAATATCTGAAACCATTTCCTTTTAGGACTACCACAAAAGTCCATTAGCATAATATTTTGCCGATTTTAATTTAATCGAAAACTATATTACCAAGCATAATAATAAAGATGTAATTAATTTTGCTAAAATAAAAAGATATCTCAAAAAAGAAAGTAGGATCCAATTAGAATGATATTAAAAAGGAAAAAATGGATTGCATATTTGTTATTATTCGTAATTCTTTATCTTTACCACTTGGTTGTTACCATTTTACCAGGTGACGATACCATCTTTTCAAAGGCATCCGATAAATATTCCCTTATCGAGTGGCTGTCCCATCGATACAACGGGTGGTCTGGTCGTCTTTTTCCAGATGCAATGGTATATATTTTACTGGATAAATGGGTATGGATTTGGCATTTTATTAATCCACTCATGTTGTTATTACTTACATTTAGTATGGTACGAATACTCAAAAAAAGGGTATTTCCCCGTGAACAAGTTATCGCATTATTGATCTTGGGTTACCTTGCTCAAAATGTGTTAAGTGCTGGAGTTTTCTGGATTACTGGCTCAATAAATTATCTATGGCCAATTGCACTTGGGCTTTTTAGTATGATCCCCTTTGCAGATGCGGTTTTTAGAAATGATATTAATATGAATTCTTGGAAGTTTGCTTTGCACTTATTATCTGGGGTTATTGCTTCGATAGGTAATGAACAAACGGCGCTTTGCATATCTAGTTTTGCACTTTTATCCCTATTCCACATAATGATTAAACGGGACAAACCAGATATTAAACTTATCATTTTTACTTTACTTATATTAATTGGTACTTGTATACAAGTTTTTGCCCCAGGAAATGAAGTTCGTTATTTAAAGAATACCGACTATTGGTACCCTGGCTTTGATTTATTAAGCTTTAAGGACCATTTGTATATTGGAACCATATGGGCGTACGAAAAACTATTTCGAGACATGAGGTATTTATTATTGTTACTCTCTGCTGTGGTTTTGTTTTCTCAATTTAACCAAAAAAAATCTCGTCAGCCTTGGATACTCATTCTTTTAACTCTCCAATTTTTTATTACTGTTGGATTTCATATTATGTCTGAAAAATTGAACTATATTTATGATTTTGCTGCAATAAAAGATTATCCATTTACAGATAGCCTATTTTCAATTTGGAAAATGCCTTTAGATTTTGTTTTCGCCTTATTCCCTTATTTATTTTGGACTTTTTACAGTTTCCTATTAATGGTTATCCTTTTAAAAAATAGTAAGCATAAGTTCTTTGTAGTATTTTCACTCTTGGCTACAATATCCACTCTAATTGTAATGTTTTTTTCACCAACAATCTTTGGATCCGGTAATAGAGTATTGACAGTCGCTTCTGTGTTATTAGGGTTATTAGTATTAGACGTAATTGTTGAAAATAAAGCCTTCAATCTAAAATTAACGATTTCAATAATTGGGGGATTCTCTCTCCTAAATCTTTCAATTATGTTCATTAAATGGTATTTTAATGGATTTACTTCTTTTCTTTAAAAAAACTGCCTATCCCTTTATTTAGGGCAGGCAGTTTTTTTTGGGCTTTAATAAACAGTTACTTATTTGTACTTATTTCTCTTTCGTTCAAAAACAAAGACATAACCTATATAAAGGACTAGCATTACCGAAGAAAATAAAATTGATCCATTAATTTCTTTAGGTATGTACCGTAAATCTAATTCATGGCTACCTTTATTCAATGGTATACCTAAAAACTCACCTAGTTTTATACTTTCAATTTGTTTTCCATCAACAACAATTTGCCAATTTTTATCGTAGGGGATAGATAAGAATAAAACTTTTGCATCTTTAACATCAATTTTACCAATAATTGATTTATCATTATATTCTTGAATGTGAAAAGTATTTTGTTTTATTTCATTAATGCGCTCTCCCAATAAAGTATAATTTAAAGTATAAAATTCTGGCTGATTTAATGATTGAGCATTAATAAATTCAATTTTTATATTTACTTCTTCACCCTCAAATGTTCCTAAATCCAGGCTATCTAATAGACCCATTTTTGCTGAAGTTAATTTCTTACCGTTTATCAATATCGAGTAAGTTTGATCTACGTTGTTATAATCTTCATTATTCAACTGTAAATACAATTGTTGTAAATTACCTAATCTCCCACTATACTCCAAGCTCGCTGAACCCTCTTGATCAATTTTTTTATACATTTTTGTTTCAGAATCGAACTTAAGATTATTTATTTTGTTTATTTTAGCACTGTATATTTTATAGTAGGACGAGTCACCTTTATAACTTCCAAGCATTGCATTTTGTTTATCCATCCAATTTGTTTTTTCTTTTAACGCTGTAAATTGTTCCTTGTTAATTAAAAAACCAATAGGCAAACTGTATTTGTTTTTATATGCATTAATACTTTCTTTTTCATAAACCTTCTCATAAATTCGATTATCTTTTGGATTCAAACTAATATAATAGTTGAATCCAAAAAATGTATCCGATACAAAAATCCCATTTTTCATATTAACGTTTCTTGTACTGTAAGGATAGCCAAGTGAACCTAAGAAAACATTAAGATCTCCATTGCCAGTAGAACTATAGATGGACATGCCTTTATATCTATATTTTAATGATTCATTTTCTGTTGATAATAATTCATTTTCTGGGCTAATCCTATAAAGCCCTTTATCAGCTTTTCCAATATGATCTACTACATTCTGGTAGGTTGTGTCATATATTTTTTCCAATGAACTCGAGGCACCAATATAATTACGAAAAGTAAAAAATGAATTAAAAGATAAATCTAAAATTACAATACCGAGCAATAAAAAATTAATTAGTCGAGGAATTTTAAATCGAATATCTTCCATTTTTAAAATCAAAATAAAAAATAATGCTGTTAAGATAAAAATATTCACATACATTTTTGTCAAACCAAAAAAGTCCTGACTTAATAACTTATTTAATAAGCATAGCCATATAAAATTAAAGGCATATATTTTCATTAACAAAGGTAACATTTTTCTATCAAGGGCAATTAATGATTTAACAGATAAAATGATCAAATAAAAGGATATTAAAAATGTAAAACGGAAAAATGCTCCATTAGGGATTTCGAAAACATGCCAGAAATAAATTAAAAAATTATTTGCAACACTTATTAGCATGAAACTTAGTAATATAAGATCACTTATTCTTTCTTTTAATGAGTATTTTTTGTTAAAAAAGTATAGTGGTACCAACATGACAGCAATAAGACCAATATATAAGCTAAGATTTTGAAGCTCTGTTGTTCCTATGAAAAACTTCTGATAGATATCAAGTGGGTTAAGACTAAATTTCTTCAACTCATAATTAATATTGGAGTAATTGTTATTTTTTATTTGAAGGTATGTAGGTAAAATAATTACCATTGAAAAACTGGCAGCTAAAAAAACACTAGAAAAAAATAATTTAAACTTCTTAATGTTTTCCTTTTTCGAAAAGTTGCCAGTGTAAATTTCCTTAACAAAATATAGAAATACAAAAATCCCCGTCATATAAGAGATGTAAAAGTTAGAAATAAAAAGAATAGTCAAAGTAAACAGGAATAATTTGTATTGATTATTCTCTAATATTAGATGGACAGACAATATCAACAAAGGCAATAAATAAATGGCATCAATCCACATTGGAAGAAAGTAATACGTTATGGAAAAAGACATTAGTGCATAACTTCCGGAAAAAATTATCAATTTTATACCATTAATGTTAAAAAGCTTTTTAAGCAAAAAACTCATGAAAAGGGAGGATAACCCCAATTTAATTAAATAGATCATTATTACAACCTGTGGTATTAAATCCCGAGGAAAGAAAAGAATTAAAAAGGATAACGGACTGGATAAATAATAACAAAAAGTTGCCCAAAAATTGGTTCCCATCCCGTAATTCCAGGTAAAAAAAATACTCTCCTGCCCTTGAAAAACATCATAAAGATGGCTGTAAAACATAATAATCTGAGCAGGTAGGTCTATGTACCAAATAGAATTAGACCCAAACGGCATTATCCTTAAAGAAAAAAATGTAAACAGAACGATTGCAATTGGAAAAAGAAATACCAAAATCGAATTAATCCTCTTCATCTTAAGAATATACTCCTTTGATATTACAAACTTTTAACTTCCATTATTTACATATGGATGCAAATTATTTGTTATTTTTATTTTTTGCTATTTTTTTGCATTTCGGAAAATATAGTACTTACTAGCAACATAATTTACAATAACCACAACAATATTTGCTATGATTTTCGCAAGTATATCATTCGTTTTTATCCATTCAACTAATACAATCATCATTCCTAAATCAATTAGGTAGGAAAGAATTCTAAAAAATATAAAAGATATAAATTCTTTTACCATTGTATTAATATCCAAACCCTTGCTATTAAAAACAAAAACTTTATTTGTAATATAAGCAAAAACTACCGAAATAAACCAAGCAATAGTGGTTGCTACTCTATAATCGATATTAAATATTTTTGTTAATAACCAGTAACTGACAATATTAACTATAGTAGTCAAAATTCCAAAAACTAAATAATTAATCATTTCCTTTTTATTCATGAATTTCTCCTATTTTAGTTTTCCCACTCTTTTATTAGTGAGTTTTTTTCCTTTTTAAAAATCCACCAATGATAAAAATGATGCTACTTGCTATTGTTATGATTCCGCCAAGTATAAAACCCGGAGGCATATATTTTAACTCTACTCGATGCTTGCCCGATTCAATATCGAAACCAATAAATCCACCCAGCTTTTCTACTTCTACCTGGTCCCCATCCATACTGGCCTTCCAGCCATGATCATAAGGTATTGATAAAAATAATGTTCTCGCATTTTGAACATTAATGGCTCCACTAATGTATCTTTCTGACCAAGAAGTAACATGTAGAGACTGAGATTTCAAATCATCGATACGTTGTTCAAACTTAGGCATATCTAATGCATAGTACATCTCTTGGGTTAATTGTGTTTCTGGTACTGCAAACTCAATCTTTATCGTAACCCTTTCATTTGAAAAAGAACCTAAATCTAATACCCTTTCATTATGAAAAGTTGGATAAACTCCTAAAAAAGTACCATTTACATAAATCTTAGTCTCGTTAAACCCTGCAAATCCTTTTCCTGCTGCTAATAAGGTGTAAAATTGCTTTTTACCAGATAATTCAAATGTCTTCTCAATTGAGCCTTCTAACTCAGGATTAATTTTTTTTATTAGTTGGACTGAACCAACATTTCTAACTTCAAGATTATTATAACGGGTGGAAATTGCATCAGTTTTGGTGAAATACTCTAGCTTTTCACTATCTGAACCGAAAAAAGTATTTTGTTTGATAAACGGGTTATCTTCTGTAATATTAAAATCCACCTGCTTCTTGTCAATCACAAATCCGATGGGAAGGACATTCTGATTTGAATATAAACAATAGTCATTTTTACATTTAGCCTTTTCATAACCATGCTTATTTATCGGTTTATTTGTAATCGCATATTTAAAACCAAACATAGCATCTGTTGTAATAATCCCATTATTTTGGGCTGCTGACCGTGGTCCTAATGTAGTGCTGTATCCCAATTCATTAAGGAATTGATGTAATGTACCGTTTGAAAGAGTATTAAAATTTGACATACCTTTATATCCAAACCGCAAAGAATCATTCGCAGTTAACACGTTTGCTGCGTTAGTACGAAATAATCCAGAGTCGTCATGATTCAATTCATTTATGATCTTTTCAAATGATGAATCTGCAATATAGCCACTTCGGGGGATACTATAGCCCGGATAACTATTTAATGTCTTTATGTGATGGTATGCATTGAAACTCATTTCTACACAAACTGTCAATAATAGCACAGCAGAAACCCAATTCTGACGGATTTTAGCTGACACCTTTAGAAATAGCAATAAACTAAATATGGTTATAAACCCAATATTTAACAACGCCTTTTTTATCGACATCCATTCCGGGGCGAGATCTGTTAATAAAATTAAAATAAAAACATTGACTGCATAAATTTTAAATAAAGCGGGTATTTCACTTTCGCCAAAAGTACAATAAGCTCTATAAGCCAAATAAATGCATACAAAAGAAAAAACAAAAGCAAAACGGTATTCATATCCAGTCGGCGATTCAAACGCATGCCAAATAATATTTAGTCCTTTAATTTGGAAACTTAAATACATTATCCATAATAAGAGAAAATACAAAATTTTTTCTTTACTATTTATTTTTGAATTTAAAAAGAATATTGGAAATAACAGCAAAACAAATAAGCCACTATAAACATTTGGCATATCAAAAAGATGAGTACTGCTGTTAAAAAGTTTTGTGAAAAATTCAAAAAAAACCAAAGGATGTATTCAACATACCTTCCCAATTGATTGGCTGGTTGGTGTTGTTTTTCAAATGTAAATATGTAGGAACGATTATAAATGCTGATAGCCCCCCTGCAAGGAGCGTAATGACAAAAAAAGAGGCAATAATTTTAAAATTATTTATTATACCACCGCTACCCACAGAAATAATTCTTATTATAAAGTATATGAAGGTAAATATCCCTACCATATAAGCCATATAAAAATTAGAAATAAACAAAATGGCTAAAGAAATGATCAACAAATTATTTTTATTAGAGAATAATTTTTCAACGCCTAACAAAACTAGCGGAAGTATACAAATGGAATCCAACCACATAACGTTAAAGAAATAACCAATTGAAAAAGAAATTAATGCATAGGTAGTTGAAAACAATAACCTATTAATTTTTCCATCTTCAATCATATTTGACAAATATATGTTCATCATTAATCCTGCTAAACCGATTTTAAAGAGCGTCATAAATATAAACGCCTCAGGCATATAATCAGGACCAAATATTAAGATAACAAATGAAACCGGACTTGATAAATAATAAGAAAAGGTGGCCCAAAAATTCAATCCCATACCAGCTTCCCAAGAATATAGGAGACTGCCATTCCCTGTTAATACATCATAATAATAATTATAAAATTGAATGTATTGATTAAATTGATCTGCCATTAAGATAGATCGTTGCCCAAATGGATATACCCTCCAAAGGACAAAAGTTCCTCCAAGTAAAAGAAAGGGTAAAATAAAGGACGGGATAAAACTTTTGAACGGTTTAATAACTTTTCCCATCTTTTCCTCCTATTTCTTCCATTTTCCTACACTGCATTAAAATAGGCATCGAATTTCGATACCCATTTCACTTTTAAAATACAAACAGGCTTAGTAGTCCCAAGTTTTTGTTTCCTTTATAATTTTTTAATTACCCCTATTTTTCTCCTTCTGTCATTTTGAGCCATTTTATTGATGGACTTTTCCTTAATAATGTAATTTGGTCGTGATTTTACTTCGATAAAAATCCTTCCGATATATTCTCCAATAATCCCAAGGAAAATCAATTGCATTCCTCCGAAAAATAATATGATTGACACAATCGATGAATAACCACTGACCGGGTTACCAAATAATATCTTAGAAAAAATCACGTAGAACATGTAGAGGAAAGCTGAGCTTGCTGTGAAAAAACCAAAATAGGTGGCCCAACGAAGTGGAGAAATTGTAAATGACACAATACCGTCAATTGCATAATGAACTAATTTCAAAAAACTCCAGCTCGAACTTCCAACAACTCGTTCCACATTTTCAAATTCAATGCACTTAGAATTGTATCCAACCCACATAAACAAACCTTTTGCAAAACGATTCCGTTCTTTTAACTGCAAAAAGCTGTCTACCGCTTTGCGATCCATTAAACGATAATCCCTTGCCCCATCCACTATATAGACATCGCTCATATTATTAATTAACTTATAGAATTGTTTTGCAAACCAGCTTCGAATCGGAGGTTCTCCACTTCTAGTCGATCTTCTCGTATAAACTACATCAAAACCACCAGTTAACCAATCTTCAATCATTTGTGGTAATAAACTTGGGGGGTCCTGTAAATCAACATCCATTAAGACTACTGCATCACCATATGCCGCCTCTATTCCCGCTAGCATAGCCGCCTCTTTACCGAAATTTCTACTAAAACTTATAAACCTTACATTCTCTTCTCGCTCACTTAACTCTTTCATCATGTGCTCAGTACTATCTTTGCTACCATCATTAACGTAAATAATTTCATAATTAATAGCATCCAAATCTTTTAATATCGGGTCCACCACAGCGAAAAACAAATCAACTGATTTTTCTTCGTTATAACAAGGAACCACTATTGAAACAAGTTTCAAAATAAATACACCTTCTTTTTCTTTCCATATTTATGATATTTAATAAGCCAGCTACTACCAATTTATTAATAAATGCGTGATATTTAAAACCGGGAAACAGCTTAGAATAATAATATTTAGTTTACTTTCCATGAAATCCTTTTCTATCAGTAAGTGGATTATTACGATAGATATTAATACTGAAGCAACCACCAATGTTCTCTCAATTGAGGCATAAATTGTTGGCGAAAAAAACATTATAATCAAAGTGGAAACGGCTGCAGCCAAACATAAAAATGAAAAAAGTGGATGTTCGCTCATATTAATAATTAATATTAATAAACAAAAACTAAAAATTGTCCAAAAAACATAAGGGAAAATGGCTATAAAAAAACCAATATCACTTTCCCATATTTGGGAGAGACTTTGACTAATTCGATAAGAATTTATCAGGCCAAAATTATAAAAAACATTTAAGTTCAATACTATAGAACCAATGGCTAGAAATAATTGGGTTGAAAAAACAATATAAACTGCCATATATTTGTTCATATTTCTTACTATTTCTTTATAATAAATGAAAACTAATAAAGCTAATAACAGGATTAAATTTCTCATCACAACAAACAATCGCTCATATAACCAAATGAGACCCAAATGAATCTTACTTCTCAATGATAGTTGATCAAAACCCGGAAACCATCTTCCTACTTCTTCACTCCATCTTACGGAATTTCCTGGGGCAAAAATCAAAATACTTGATCCAATCAAAATCAATAGCGATATAAAAACTAACTTTTTATCTACCTTTTTATGTCTTAAATAGTCAAAAACTATAGCTATTACAGAAAAGGTAGACATGCATAATGCAACCTGCTCATTTGAAATAGAGGCAAGACCCCCAGAGATAACAGCAATAAGGATCAATTTATTTGACAAAACAGGTTGTTGGCCTAGTATTTTATTAGCAAAAGGAATCATGGCCACAACACCAAGAGCAATTGGCCAAAGATAATTCATTGTTCCCGTAATCCAGAAGAGACCATGCTCTAATATTCCTTCACTAAAAAAGCCAATGACAAATAATGCTATGAGAACCTCAGCTCTAGTTACTTCTTTTTTTATTAATCGAATTATTCCAAAGGCAAGAATCATAAAAAAGGCAACATTAAGAATTCTCCATATCCATAAATACTCATCTAACAACAGGTAAACCATCGTATCAGGAAAAAGTCGTCCGGACCAGGTTGTATATCGCAAGAGTATCCATTCAAAAAAAGGGGTGTTTTTCGAGGCATCAGCGAAAATAGAGTCATCAGAACCTGGAACAATCGTAATTTTTAAATGGATTAAATACAAAATAGAAAATACGAAAAGTAAAAATGGCAAGCTTATCTTTTTCTTCATTAAGAAAACCTCATTAATTATATTTGTTCAATAAATCCTTTAAATATAACAATAGTTCTTCACTCAATTCCTTTCGGTCTAACGCCATCTCGATTGTGGTTTGAATGAAGCCCAGTTTTTCACCAACATCATATCGTTTACCCTCAAAGTGATAAGCAAGAACTTGGTCAACTTCATTAAGCTTTGATATTGCATCTGTCAACTGAATTTCCCCACCAGTACCAACCTCTTGTCCCTCCAAAAAACCAAAAATTTCTGGTTTAAGAATATAACGCCCCATAATGGCAATATTCGATTCAACCGTGCCAATATTAGGTTTTTCAATAAGGTGGTTCACTTTATAAAGTCGTTTATTTATTCTTTGTGCATCTACGATACCATAACGATTAATTTCTGTCGGAGACACGGGTTTAACACCAATAATTGAGGATTGATATTGATCGTATAACTCCATCATTTGTTTTAAACACGGTTTTTCCGATTGAACGATATCATCACCAAGAAGGACCGCAAATGGTTCATTTCCAATAAACTTCCTGGCACACCAAATTGCATGACCTAATCCTTTGGGTTCTTTTTGGCGAATATAATGGACATCTACCATTCTTGAAACCCTCTGAACTTCCTCTAACAGAATAGTTTTATTTTTTTCCATTAGATTTTGCTCGAGCTCAAATGAATTGTCAAAGTGGTCTTCAATTGCACGTTTATTTTTACCAGTTACAATTATGATATCTTCAATTCCTGATTCAATTGCTTCCTCAACAATATATTGAATAGTGGGCTTATCTACTATTGGTAACATTTCCTTTGGCATCGCCTTTGTCGCAGGTAAAAACCTTGTACCTAATCCCGCTGCTGGGATAATCGCCTTTTTAATTTTATTCAATTCTTCTCCCCCCTCATTTCCATGCCTCAAAATACTATATCAACAAAATCAAAGCAGGACTATCTTATCAATCAACCGATATATTTTCAATAGATTCAATGGGTCTCTCTTTTCATTTTCTTATTTTTACATAATTTTATTCAGATTTACGGCTACCATACAGAATAAAATTTTATGTAAATCGGCTCATATTAATTTTTTTATTCTCACTTCTTTAGAAACATCTATTTATAGTATTTCACTTTTTCACCAACTTAAGACATGTAATGGTATTATTTATTGGTAGAATCTTTCACTACATAATTGTGATCAGTGTTTACTTTTTCCGAGAAGGTGGTTCAATCTAAGCTAAATAATCATTTTTTTCTAAAAAAGGAAAATACGTTCTGATAATCAGCATAAAAAGCCCACCAAGCAAAAAATAGCTAAGACGTTCCCTTTCGGAGTGCAAAAACAAAAATAACCATCTAAATCACACGCAAAATAGCAGGACAATTCGCATGTGAATTTGCCCTGCTATTTTGGTTAAAGATAAGGGTTTTCTGCGTGCTTTTTCGTTTTTGACAGAGGATTTCGCCACCCACTTCGCATCTCCTTTAACCGTTTGGGAATAACTATTCCCACTTGGATTTTTAGTATGCGATTTCCCTTGTGATTTCCGATGCAAATGAATAGAGAATCCTGAATTATCAACAGAAAGAGGGGTGCAAAAATCAGTGCGATTTCGTACCCCATTTGTATTGTTAATTCCATTTTTGTGATTCAAAAGAGAACGTCTTAAATAATAGCTTAGCGGGTGTCTTTTAATTTATTTTTCTACCTTTTACACTTTTCTTAGTTTTGAGTATTTCTTAAAATGACCCCATGTTTTTCTTAGAAAATCTAAATAATCTTTAAACGTTAACTTATAAGTTTTTTTAAGTTTTTTCATAATTGGTGTTAAAGCGCGATCAAAATATATTAACAAGAGGAGAAAATAATTTAACTGGTAAACTCTTAACAAGAAATATAATTCACTTTTGAACATTTCAGTATCAACAAACAGATTATCTTTACCTGTTGTTAGACCATGATGATGGACAATTTTTGACTTTGGAAGAAAATAAGCTTTGTAGCCTGATTTATACATCTTATGGCAAAGGATGTCTTCTTCGTAATATAAAAAAGTGTTTTCATCGAACAATCCTATTTCCATTAACATTTCACTTCTTGCCATAAAACAACAACCTGAAAATTTATAAATAGGTATTGGTTCATTTCTTATCGCATTACTAGATAGATAATATTCATGGTCATATCTCATTTTGCTGTTTGTAGAAGTAAATTTATTCAGTTTAGTATTATGGATAAGATAATCCTGAGTACTTAATGGTTTTAAAGTTGGTAAGTTTTGCAATTCACCTTCAGGGGATAGTATGAAAGGAGATACTACTGCTACATTTTGATTTTCCCCAAGAAATGTATACATTTGTTCTATACTCTCTTCCAAAAAAATCACATCATTATTAGTAATGGTAATAATGTCATAACCATCATTAATTGCGTTTCTAATACCAATATTATTTCCTATCGCATACCCGAAATTTTCGGATTTGATTAATTTCACATTTTTATTATTTTGATATTGTTCTTTAAGTTTTTGATAGGAGTCGTTTGGTGACCCATTGTCTACAATATAAATTGTGAATTTTTGTTTACATGTTTGAAAAATCGACTCAACACATCTAATAGTCATTTCCCATGTGTTGTAATTTAAAATAACAAAAGCTTTCATTTTTTCATCTCCAAAGTAAAACTAGTAGAGGTAATACCTAATATTACAATTATAAGTCCTGCTTGATTCTATCCCAGTAAAGTCGGTATATTTTCACAAGAATATTAGGCGAAATAATTCCTATAAATAATAATATTTTTTTCTTTTTACTATAATTTTTTTTAAATATTAAAGATTTTAATACTTTCCGATCCGTCTTAATTAAATATTTAAATTGCTTCTTTTCATTATTATAATACTTCTCAATATTGATATATAACATCAAACCAGTTAAAAACCACTCTACGTAGACTTCATTTGCCTGACTCGGATAATTTTCAACATAAAATGTATACATATCTTTTCTTACAGGAAATTCATCTAAACGCTTTTTCGAAAAGGTTTTACGCAAAGTGCTTTTATCATTATAACGGTAGTAATATAATACGTTTCCTGTATAAAAAATTCTATTACACTGATGCATGATTCGATACGCGAAATCCATATCTTCTAATATTGATCCTTCTTTAAATCTAATTCCTTTGAATAAATTTTTTTTATATAATTTATTACATGGACTAAAAGTCAGTCTCTCATTTAAATATATTTCACTCATTGCAGCATCTCTATTATATAAATAATCAGTTGAATCATTACAGAATAACCGTTTTGAAGAATCCTTTTGATATTCCAAAATATTACATGCTGTTATATCAGCATCTTTTTCGATTGCTTTATCATACAAGATTTTATACATATCGCTATGTACCCAATCATCACTATCAATGAATCCAATATATTTTCCCTTAGCTATTTCAATTCCTTTATTTCTTGCCGAGGATTGACCCCCGTTTTCTTTATGAATAACAACGATTCTTCCATCCTTGTTAGAATATTCATCACAAATATCTCCACTTCGATCAGTAGATCCATCGTTCACTAATATTAATTCAAAATCTTTATAGGACTGGGTCAGAATGCTATCAATACAATCATGAATAAATCTTTCAACATTGAAAACTGGTACTATGATGCTAATTTTAGGATCCATATTATTTCTCTCCATTAAATCTATAGATAAGCTTGATTTTATTTAAATCAACGACAACTTTATTCATAACTCAATTGTCACAATTACCACTGTTTCTCTTAAACTAATTCTTTTTTCCTTAAAACACATAATAAGTACTAATATACATAATCTTTACATTTACATCAACATTAACATTAACATTGCAGTAGATTTCTCAGTTTATCCAAGGTAATACTTCTACTATGCAAAATGATAAATCATTAATCCAATAATTAGCTCGAGCAAACCCTGAAAATAAAAATTATATCATTGTTAAAAAATAGGTTAAATGCTATTCTTAAATGATGAAAAATAACAGAAAACTATTATTTTAAAGGGTTGAAAGCATTAGATGGGTAAACTAATTTCGAATTACTTATATACCGTTATATACCAATTATTATTATTACTAACCCCTTTTATCACTACACCATATGTATCAAGAATACTTAAACCCGAGGGTATCGGTACTGATGCCTACGTGTTATCAATTGTTCAGCTATTTTTGATTTTTGCTATCTTGAGTATTCCTATGTATGGAAGTAGACAAATTGCTACGAAACAAAATTCAGGCGAAAGATCAAAGGAATTTTGGTCAATTTACTCTGTACAACTTTTTATCTCAATTATTACAGTAGTGTCATATGGATTATTTATTTTCACCATCAATAATCACAAAACTCTGTTTTTCATTCATGTTTTCACATTAATCGCCTCAGCAATAGATGTATCTTGGTATTTTATTGGAAAAGAACAAATTAAGAGAATAACAACAAGAAATATTATTGTGAGACTGGTTAGTATAGTATTGATATTTACTCTTGTAAAAGATTTTGATGATTTACCTAAATATATTATGATCAATGCCATTACACTATTCGTGGGTCAATTGATTATGTGGATTCCTTTATTAAAAGAGATATCCTTCAAACGAATTTCCTTTGGAGATATTAAGGGCCACATTTTGCCGATATTCAGTTTATTCTTACCTCAAATAATGATACAAGTATATATTCTGGTAAACAAAATTGTATTAGGACGTGTATCAGGAGAAGTTGAAGTTGGATACTATAACCAAGCAGATAAAGTGATTCGAATTGCCTTAGGTTTTATTACATCATTAGGTACCGTATTACTCCCAAGAATGGCCAAAGAATTTTCTCAAGGTAATGTAGATTCAATGAAAAAATATATTAAATATGCACTTCAATTTGTATTAATGCTTACATTGCCAATGACATTGGGCTTAATGGGAATAGCGCCTAATTTCGTTGAATGGTTCCTAGGAAATGAATTTAAAGCCGTAATTAATTTGTTAATTATTATGAGCCCGGTTATATTTTTTGTTGGTTTAGCAAATATATTCGGTGTTCAAATTTTAGTTTCAACAAACCAACAAAATAAATATGCCATAGCCATTACTATTGGAGCTATACTAAGTCTAATTACTAATACTATTTTGGTGTCTCTCTTTGCAAGCGTTGCTACCACTTTAGCTCTATTGGTGGCAGAGGTCTCTGGAGCAATTATTCAAATGTATTTTGCACGGAAATATTTTGAATTCAAAAATTTTGCTGTCATGTTTTTAAAGTACCTTGCTTTAAGTACACTGGTTTTTGGGGCTGTATATGCAGTAGATATCTTAATTAATGTGAACCCTCTGTTAGTGACTTTTATTCAATTATTAATCGGTGCATTTATTTACTTGACAGGGCTAGCAATTATTAAAGATTCAATTATTATTATGATATCAACTACAATCAAGAAAAAAGTTTTGTCGAGGAGTCGTTAAATCACACCAAGGTTATTATTAAAAATAGGGCTTACACATATTTTTTCCCACGAATAAACAGTCTTTTCAAATAAAGGGAACCGTGTAAAAATATTTTTAAAAAATAGCAGTTTTAACGAGATGAACTCTGTTATTGAACAGGTTCATCTTTTTTTTCACTTGATAACTGGTACTCCACCAATCAATGGGTAATAAGGTAATGATCTTTATTTAACCAAATAATAAATTTCCTTTAAACCAACTCCAGTAATGTCAATTATTACATTTTGTTAAAAGAAACGTCCATATAATTCCCCATTTCATTACTGCATTAAAATTACTCCATTTTCAAATACTAATAACCAAACAAATTTTAAAGCAAAAGATAAATAATTATTTCAAAATAATTTTCGTGTTATTTTATTGCTATTTCTGATATCCTGATATAGAAAATCAATTTCAAATTATATCGGAGGTCATAAAATGCGAGTCGCTCAAAAAAACCGCAAAAAATGGCTTCGTATAACTGGAGCAATTCTTTTTGTATTGCTAATCGGAGCCGGTGTATACGGCTATTCAGTATATAAATCATTAACAACTGCTGTTGATTCGATGCATAAACCAATTAAACGGGAAATATCGGAGAAACGGATCGAAAAAATTGAATTACCTAATAAAGAACCTTTTTCGGTATTAATGTTGGGCGTTGATGAGCGTAAAGGAGATAAGGGTCGTTCTGATACAATGATTGTATTAACAGTTAACCCTGACAATAACTCAGTAAAAATGCTGAGTATTCCTAGAGATACTCGAACGGAAATCATTGGTCGTGGTAAGCAAGATAAAATTAATCATGCTTATGCTTTTGGTGGAGTGGAAATGACCATGGCCACAGTTGAGAACTTCTTAGATATTCCCGTGGATTATTATATCCAAATTAACATGGAAGGCTTTGAAGATATCGTTGATGCCGTTGGCGGTGTAACCGTAAATAATGATTTAGATTTCTCCTTGGATGGGGCCCATTTTCCGGTTGGGGAGTTACATTTAAATGGGGATAGGGCATTGAAGTTTTCCAGAATGAGGTATGAAGATCCAAGAGGAGATTTTGGACGACAAATCAGGCAAAAAGAAGTAATTAAAGCAGTTATTGATAGCGGAGGCAGTATGGCTTCATTAACCAAATACAATGAAATTTTCACTGCTCTTGGTGACAATATTAAAACTAACCTAACCTTTGATGAAATGATGGATATTCAGCAAAATTACAAAACTGCTGCCAGCAACATCGAGCCAATGTCATTAAACGGAAACGGAAAAATGATCAACTCGGTTTATTATATCCTTGTTCCAGAGGAAGAAAAACAAAGAGTTCAAACTGAATTGAAAAGCCAGTTAAAACTAAGTTCCTTCGAGAGAACCGCAGAAATAAACAAGAATATTAACTGACACTAAACCAAAAACCCTCTCCCAAAGGTATTTCCGGAGAGGGTTTCTTTCTTCTTATTTATCACAATTCGTTTACTTAAATACTGCTGCGTTGAGTTCTTTGACTCCATCGCCGATTGTGGCAGTG
>CALCRD010000226.1 GCA_937894355.1 uncultured Bacillus sp. | reverse complement strand
GAACAATTACTCGTGGCAGCTTAACCTTGGTGTACGTGAAAACGAGGCAGGGTCAATTTGTTTATCACCGGGCTTGGGCCAGCGCACGCTCCCTTGGTGAAGTCGACGAACAGCCAGCCAGACGCCGAAGCCGTCGCAAACCAGCACCTTGAACCGCGTACCGCGACGATTGGCGAATAAATAGGCGTGATACGGCTGCGACGCACCGAAGACCTCTACGACGCGGGCAAGCAGTCGGTCTATGCCCGAGCGCATATCCACCGGCTCTACCGCTAACCAGACCTGATCGATACGAATCACCGTAACCACTCCCGCAGGAGATCAACACATTGCGCTGCCGCGCTCGTCGGCCACGATACGCTCACTTTGGTGGTGCCCCGTGTCAGCTCCAGTCGGATTGCCTCAGTGTTGGGAGGTATTACCGCTGGCGTGATGGGAACCGGTATGAACGGTGCGGTGGCATGTGTTGTCGAAACGGCGAGTGTCGTCGGTTTGTACACCGGCAACTCATCGTCGTTCAGAGAGTGGTGCCCATACCGTTCGTGCTCGGTCAGCCAACGACGTAAAGCATTGGGGTTCATGCCTTGCACTATCGCGAGCGACGCCAACGATATCGTTCCTTGCAAGCATTGCGCCACCATTTCTGCCTTGAACTGCGGTGAATAGGTGCGCCTGACTCGGCCAGATTTAAGAGATTCTATGTTCATCATCGTGTCCACTTAATTATCGTGGATACGATCTTCCCGTATTTAGAGGGGCAGATTCAAGGTGGGTTTACCGGATGGACAAACTTGTGTCATCATGGTTTGTGAATTTGAAGTCTATCAATTGGAGCCTCCCATTAGATATTTTGTAATTATAAATTCAGGTTAAATAAAACTCGCTGGTATTCTATCAGTTTCCGCTTTGTTGCTATCGTTGAAGTTTTGGTAGATAAGGCTCACTTTACAGCAGAAAGAATGCGTTAGGAAAAAACCGGGTTATAACCAAAAGCATTGAGTGCCGAGAATCTTTGTTTGCGGAGGTTGTTTATTGCCTTGCATTAGTCTCAACTTGCTAACGATATTGGGGTAAGGGTGTCCCCAAATGTTGGTTCCACACGAGATTGGTGTTTCGATATCCGAAAATTTTTTGAGCCAAGCCTGAGCATCAAGCTTACCAGCACAACCACCGTGATGAGGAGTAACCAAAATAAGAGGTTTTGTTTGTGCCAGATGACGAGTAATGTCAAGCAGTTTGGGATAGTGGTGATCACCTGTAAGTAATGCGTTCTTATCTGCTCCTATAACTCCTAAAGCAATGCCGGTTTGATTGCGTGACTGACCAGCTGATGCACGAAATACTTGGAGGGGCCCTGACGATGCGATATGCACAAGCTCGATCGTCCTGTCGGACTTGATTTTGTTCGCAGGTGCGAGCGCTTTTATAGGAATATTTTCGCTATCAAGTCGTTCTTTGATGCTTTTGTAAGTGGCAGTGTTTGGTATTTGACTGGGTACGAGAACACAGGCGATTTTTTGTAATTCTTTTTTAGTAAAGCGTAGGAGTGCCTGATAGTGTAGGTAGGCGAATTTTCCTTAGCGATTGCACGCTCTTCTACAAGCGCTCGCACTTGTTTACCTGTGAACGATTGGCAGGCACCTGTATCGTAGATAAGTATTGCGTTATCAAAGTAAACTTGGTTCCAGTTGCCGTGACCGCAATCTACAATATCCAAACGTATATGGCTATTGGTCTGGGACATACTGAAAAAAACAGCTGGATTTGTAACTGTTGTCAGTTCGGCGTAGTTTTGAGAAGTTCGATAAGAAGGGAAATAGATGTGATTTTTCTGGCCTTCCATCACTGCACGTAGAAAGGTAGATCCTGCTTCAACTGGCGTAATGTTTCGATAACTAGCACCATCCCAGATATCTATTGGCAGGTCGTACCAAGTGCCTTCTCGCATCCCACTCTGTCCCTTGATTTCGTAGTGAAGCTTAATCATAGAAGTACGTCTGTTACGTCCGCGATGGTTATCGGATGCGTAGCGTTCGCGAAGATCATCGTGCGCAGCAATATTTTCGACGTCGACAATGGCTTTGTGATGATTAGTACCAGGAATACGGCGGACTTGTTGTGCGTACATGAGCATTTTTTTCTATTCCTTGATTTGTGATATTTTCACTTAATCAATTAGGTCGTTGTTAATATCCCATTTTTTTGAATCACTAGCTAGTTTTAGTTACAGATTTCGTTTTGCCAGTGCATTTTTATGGCTTCTTCTATCTTGAATGCTGACGGAGAGTATGGTTCAGGATTTTCTTCGTCATAAATCTCCAGCAATGCTGGATAAAAAGTAAGCTCAAGATCATCGAATAGCGCATAACGATTGATGTAATAATTCATTTTTTCACCTTTGGTTGTGAGTCCATTAATATAAATTAGAATCAGTTCATGATCGCTTAATTGAGCCCGGAGTATGCTGGCATAGTGACGTTTTTCTGCGGGTTGTAAGGATTCATGATCATCTATCCAGCGTAAAAGTCCAAACAGGGTTCTTAGGGATGTTCGCATGATTTCACCTTGATGTTCGTACATTTGGCTCCAGCTCATTATGAGTTTATTCTTAATATTCTGCTTTTTTTTCTTTAGGTCACTTTTACTATCCAGGTCAGGTAAACTAGCTAACTGAAAGAGATCTACCATTTTGGAAATAGCATCTAGACCTGTGAAGACAGTTTTTTCAGGGGAGCTAGAAGTGTTCTTTAGGGTTTTTTTTGAAAATCTGAATCCTGAAATTAGTTGTTTATAGTCGCGTAACCATCCGAAGAATGATTGTTCAAATGCTTGTTTAAGCATTATTCGCGTCTGCTGTTCTTCTAAACCGCGTCGTTGAAGTTTTAGTGTTTCGACTAGAAGGATGATTGAGGCAAAACCAACAAATGGTCCAACAGTACCACCGAAAAAATCTCCGAAGCTAGCCCAAGCAGCTGTGTCATTGGAAAGTCGATAATTGTTCCAGAAGAGGAACCACAAAATGTATGCTGCCAACGTAAGTGTGAGAGCAAAGTAGGCCATAATGCTCACGTTTCCAACAATCCATGAAGATTTTGTTCTTGATCTTTTTCTTCGAGTTGTCTTTTTTTTGTTACGTTTTTCATATATTAGAAGTAGTTGCTAAAGTTCAATTAAACTGGCAAGGGGTATGCATGCTTCCCCCTGTGTCAGACTAGTTGGAATTCTTGCCGATACTGGAATTGAATTCTCTCAATAGGGGAATGACTGGGGACATCTGTTAAAAAGCATTAAAAAACCGTTATTAGGCGAAGC
>CALCRD010000225.1 GCA_937894355.1 uncultured Bacillus sp. | reverse complement strand
AACTGGATGAGAACGAACGGTCTAACCTGACCCGGTTGATGAAGGTCAAAGATATTGTACGGAATAAGTAAGAGCTTTTAGAATTGGTTCTACAGAAAATACTTGATGCAAAAGCAAAAAAGTCCTTGGTTTCAATAAGAAACTAAGGACTTTTTTAGTGGAGCGAACCCTTTGTTGAAAGCGTAATCTTGATATGATTTTGGAGCCTCCTTGGGGTTATAGGGAATAGTATAGGGCGGTTAATCACGTGGCAACATGGGTGCCATATTTATCGCGTCCTTGGTCTTTTTCTAACGTTTGCGGTTATCGCAATTAACTTACCCTTGAGTTTCCGCATAGTGTATTAAATTGATTTATTTCGTAAGTTCCTTAATAGATGAGTAAACAGAACTTACGATAGGATTAACTCCAAATACCAGTAATGTTCAAAAACTAATTAAAACTATTGACATTACGAATGTAACTTTATATAATTTGATTGAAAGGTATATTGGTTACGTAGGAAAAAATATACTTATTTTGTGAAGCATTATGTTTATGGAGGAAAACATGACGGCGAGACAGTCTCAGATTCTACATATTATTTCACGCGAGCGCCAAGTTGAAGTGGCTAAGCTTGCTGAGTTAGTAGGAGTTTCTCAGGTAACTATTCGTAAAGACCTATCTCTTCTTGAGAGTAAGGGATTCATCAAACGTCAGCATGGAATTGCTATACTCAATGCAGAAACCGACATCAATAATCGTTTGGCCATTTATTATGAGAGAAAAGTAGATATTGCATCGCGTGCTGTCGAGTTGATCCATGATGGCGATGTTGTAATGATCGAGTCTGGTTCATGTTGTACATTATTAGCCGAACAGATTAAGCTGAAGCGTAAAAACGTAACAATTATTACCTATTCAGTTTTTATTGCTAATCATATTCGCCCAGCAGACTCAACCAATGTCATCCTCTTAGGAGGTTCTTTACTTATGGAACCTATGGTGACAGTTGGTCCAGTTACCATTGATGCGATATCTAGCTTCTATGTGGATAAGTTCTTTACGGGTACGGATGGGATAACACCAGATGGAAAATTTACGGCCAAAGACATTATGCAGGCTGAAGCAATCCGCAAGATGGCTGAGCATGCAAATAAAACGATCGTACTGACGGATTCCTCTAAGTTCTTAAGGCAGGGTACAGTATCCCTATTTTCGGCAGACGATGTTTATGCTGTGTACACGGATGCGCTATGTCCAAAGCCCGTCAAGGAGCTTTTTGAAGAGCGGAATGTCATAGTGAATACTGGAGAGTAATGAAGGTGAGAAAAGGTAAAAGACTATGCCTATTTGCAGCTGAAAAAGGCTTGTTGGCATGGAATAATATTCTCGCTCGATTGATTGTAGTAATGTCATAGATAGGGGTGATTTTGGATGATCCGTTTAGGGCTGGATACATGGTTGTGGGCAAGCACTTTTGAGGAACGCCATTTGTATTGCATCGACGAAGCAAAAAAACTAGGTGCACAAGTAATCGATTTCTCAATCAATGATCCATTTTGTTTTCCTACTAATGAAGCTGCTGAACTAGTAAAGCAGAACGAAATTGAAGTCGTAACTTCTACTGCTTTGCCTATAGATTGTAATCCTATATCAACCGATAAATCCGAAAGATGTTCTGCGTTACATTTTATGAAAAAGTTAGTTGATATTACTGCTCAACTAGGTGGTCGGGTAACAGCAGGTGTCAATTATGCAGCTTCAGGCTATACAACGGGAAAACTTCGTACGCAGCAAGAAATTCAATGGTCAGTTGAACATCTTTGTGCGGTAGCAGAATATGCTTCACAGTATGACATAGTCGTTGCTGTTGAACCAGTAAAACGGTTTGAATCTCATTTTCTTAATACTGCAGAGCAGGCGTTGGAACTACTGAAACTTGTGGATATGCCAAACATCAAGGTTCATCTTGATACTTTTCATATGAATATCGAAGAAAAAAATTTGCCCGATGCCATTATTTCCTGTGGAGATAAATTAGCCCATATGCATCTTGTCGATAGCAATAGAGGTGTACCCGGAATGGGGCATATTCAGTGGATTGATGTTTTCAATGCTTTAAAGAAAATCAATTACAGTGGAACCGCATGCATTGAAACGTTTAATCCTGAAATGATTGAGGAATCCTGTAAGATGACATATTTGACTCGAAAGTTTGCTTCAACGCCACAGGAATTAGCCTCTCGTGGTCTCCGATATTTACGTGCGGTAGAAACGATTGTATACGACTAGAGTAAGGTTATATGACCGAAAATCTTGTTACCAATTCTAAAATATTATCTTTGGCCGATAAAACGCTACTTAAAATGATGTAAGTATATGTAAGCTATTTATCTAGTGGGGGAATGAAATATTGAGTAAATTTAAGAAAGAGAAAGAAACAGCAGCTTTTGGTGTGTCAGATTTACCAGGGGCGCGGATGGAAAAGATAAAAGTTGCATTGGGTTGCGACCATATTGGTTTTGAATTAAAAGAGCAGTTGAAAAGGTATCTTATAGATGAAAAGAATGCAGATGTTGTGATAGACCCTATCACAAGTGTCACATTAGGGAAGGGAAGCTTTATAAAAACGGCGGAAATAATCTGCAAGGGCATCCAACATGATGTTTGCAGGCTTGGTTTTTTTATTTGTGGAACAGGGTTAGGATTTTGTACGGTTGCAAATACCTATTGGGGGATTCGTGCGGCGCACGCTTCGGATCCATACACATCACAGAGGGCTAGGAAGAGCCTCAATGCCCAAATACTTTGTTTGGG
>CALCRD010000224.1 GCA_937894355.1 uncultured Bacillus sp. | reverse complement strand
CACGTTAAAATCGGGTTTAAGATTTTAACAACAATCTTTACGAAAACAGCCTTTAATAATGATAGTTGAATAGGGTAGGGTAAGATACAAGGAAAGTGAGAATGAGTAAATGAAATTAAGAAACTACCTCAACAGAAATTTTCCAAAAGTTGATTTAGTGCCAAGCATTTATTATCAATGGAACATTGGTATACACTTTTCACTTGGAGAGGAAATCTACCAATTTAAAGAAAAGGGAGAACTCAATCTTGAGCGTTTTCGTATTGTATATTCGCAAGTAAATACACTTTTTAATGAGTTATTTGAGTATAATGATGATTTACTTCTTGTAACTAATGTGTATAAGCATAAAACAAATGAAAAACGCATTAGAAAATTAAAGGTATATCAGAACTTTCTAAAGGATAAGCAAAATTTATATAAAATTCATGTGAAAACTTATCCTTACCCCTTTGAAGCAGATGATGCTGAAGAATTTGAGATGCAACAGTTTTCGTTATGGTGTAAAAGAGATGACATAAATGTAATAGAACTGCTTAAAGCAGCCAGTAATGAAGATTTTACATTGAAACCAAGATTTGGAGGATATTCGGTCCACTATCCAGATGTATTCTTTGTAAATGTTACAACAAAAGACATTATTTTCTTCGTCTATGATGATAGAGGTTGTGAAGTAATAGCATTAGATCCAGACAGATTGATTCTAATCTATGAGAAATACAATAACTGGATAGAAGAAGTGGATAGACCAAGGATTGAACAAGGGATAGCAAAAAAACAACCATAAGATATATAACTAAAGAAGAATTTGCTGAAGCTATTACCCTCTATGACATTAAAATTAGAGAGAATGATATGTACTGTGAATATCATGATGGAGATTTATTTGGTGGCCACAGAATACATGCCAATTTTGATCATGATTACAAGTTATTAAATGCAGATGTGTAGATTTAAGTAGAAATTTCTTTTATTTAATATTCAATTATCGGGCCCGTTTCAACAATGGCGACTTTTTATTTTATTGAGCAAATGGTCAGGTTAGCAACAAGAAATAATATGGTTTAGGATCATAGAGAAAGATTTCTAGAGGTGTCTTATGAACAAATACGCATGCCCTTGTTGTGGCTATAAAACGATGGATAGCGATGGCCACTACGATATATGTCCAATATGTTATTGGGAGGATGACCCATTTCAAAAGGAACATGAGTATGAGACAGGTGCAAACCAAATACATCTAATTGAAGCTCAAAAAAATTATATTAGGTATGGAGCTTGTGAAGAGAAGTTTGTTAATAATGTTAGAAAACCAAATTCACAAGATAAAAGAGACCCTAATTGGAAGTTATTTAACGACGCTTTGTTTGAGTTGAAATTAGCGAGTAGAAAGTTCACAGAAGGAATTTATAATATTGCAGATTTAGAACGCAACTTATCTTCGATTGATGTTCCGAAAGAAATATCCGAAATTGTTAAAAAAGCAGAGAATGCACTAGAAATGATTAGATTTTGCACCTCTGATTATAAGCAAAGAGAAGAAGCAATAGAGGTTATCATTAATTTGTTAAAACGGTTGAATATTACTTTAGAAACTCAAGATTAGTTATCAAAGAATCGGGCGCATTTCTGTAGCAAGAAATTCGCTCATCTTAATGGATTGGGCCATTTTGCAGCAAGAATTGTGTTGAAATTGAGTCAGCTAAAGCATAAGAAGGGAGAATTTTAATATGGGCTTGGTTTTGGAAATTGCGCGTATTTTACTGCCTCTTGTATTCGTGAGTGGGATTGCAGTCTTTGTGGTTATGAGAATGAAACATAAATATAAGAATGGCACCCTAGGTAAGAAAAATTCAAAAGGTGCTCAAACTTTATTGGATAGTCTTATACCATTCGGAATGATGATTGGTTGTACCACTGCTATATTGCTTAGCATATTTTTTTCAATATCCTTACTATCTACAATTAGTTTTGGAGCTGGAATAGGATTTTTATTTGGATATTTTGCTTATGAAATTTATAGCAAGAATCGGGAGAGGTTCTCATAAAAAACTATCTTTTAATCGGGCGCTATCCAGGCAAGGATCAGCGTTTTTTTTCATTTTATGGAGATCCGATGGTACAGGGGAAAAACTAATAAACTCAATTTAGTATTACAAGTGGGTAATAGAAACAAATTCATCTAATATGAACCTAGGGGGAGACTTTACTATGAGTGGTGATAAGAAATCCCAAAAAGCAATGGGAACTGGATCGACAATTGGAATGTCTATAGGAGTTGCTTTGTCAGCAGAATTTGTTTCTGAGATTGAACATGCTCTTTTTCAATTTAACCAAGCCAAACACACTGCTTTTAATATTTTGGTAAAAGAAAAACGTTCCGGTAAAAGCAATCGGACAAATTCGTTAAATCTATCAGTTGAAAATCAATTCAAATGGGAAGATTATTACGCAAACAGTGTGGTTCAAGAAGCAAATTATTAGAATCTAAGCAATTGGGGCAGGGAGAAATAATCACTAATAGGAGGCGAACTATGTCAATAGGGGTAAAGCAGAGAAAAATAATTTTAGATTTAGCAATTACGTTAGATGGTTTTATCGAAGGGGAAAATGGTGAAGTTGATTGGTGCATAATGGATTCGGACATGGGGTTTATTGATTTCTTAAATCAAATTGATACAATTTTTTATGGAAGAAAGAGCTATGATTTATGGGGGCATTTTACTCCAGAAACAGAAGATAATGAAACTGAAATAGAAATATGGGACGTAGTCCATAGTAAAAAAAAATATGTATTTTCCAGAACGCAAAATGGGACTCATAATAATGCAATATTTATAAATGATCAGATATTTGAAGAAGTCAATAAATTAAAGAATGCGCCAGGTAAAGATATCTGGTTATATGGTGGTGCCAGCCTAATTACAAGTTTTATAAACTTAGGGCTTGTTGATGAATTTAGATTATCTGTACACCCTGTTATTTTAGGAGAAGGAAAACCGTTGTTTATTGATTTACAAGAGAGGTTAAATTTGAAATTGGTTAATACAAGATCATTCTCCTCTGG
The DNA here is from genome assembly GCA_937894355.1 of uncultured Bacillus sp. Lineage (GTDB taxonomy): Bacteria > Bacillota > Bacilli > Bacillales > Cytobacillaceae > Bacillus_BU. The sequence continues at coordinate 3,947 of CALCRD010000224.1, read as the reverse complement.
GGTTGTCCAGTTAATCTATCATTTGGATAGGAATTTATGATATTCCGCTAAGGAGAGCCAAACAATAAGATTAAAAGATTGGATGGTGTATTAATGAATTTTGGAGGATGGTCAACAAGGAGTATTGGAATTTTGATTATTTGTATTGCAGTAGCGTTGGATTTGTTTAAAAGAAAAAAGAAATAAATTAACAGGTAGCTATTAAAAGTGGCAATTTTCATATTGCGGATTATTTAATAGATAGCAGAGCCGATTTGAATTTTAAAGAAATTGAAAGCTGCAATGAATGGAAAATGCCAGTCCTCCAAGATGTTATTATGCTGCTGTTTTGAATATGAGGTTTTTGGCTTCTACATACAAAAATGAAGAAAAAACACGGGAATTATCCAGCACGAAAGAGCAATTTGTTACAGCTTTTAATTTAGAATACCCCGTTATTTGAATTTTTTTATAATCAGTTTGTAACAGTATTTGCCAATCACCAAGGTTGGCTCTTTTTTTTGCTTGTAAAAAGGGCTGCTTTTTTGGTATCTATTTTATAGATTGATATTAAGTGACACTATCGATTATTCCTCTAAAAAATAGTGAGAATTATCACTGTTTGATTAGTGATTGAAATATAAGATTAAACCCAGTGGGAGAAGGTTTAAATACCACCTGTGAAATTTAGTTGGCATTCGTTTTGTTTAAGATTATCCAATACATTCAACAGAGAGGTGAACAGCTTGAGGATTTCGAAACGCTTGTGTATTCTTGTTATTCTACTTGTGCTATTTTTAGCAGGCTGCGGTAAGAAGCAAGAATGGGTACTAAATTCTAAGCACATGGAATTGCCTGATTATATAATGAATACTTCAGAAAAGATTAAGGACACCTATATTATGGCAGCGACATACCCTGAAGCGCTGTCGGCAGCTCCTTGTTTCTGCGGATGCTTTACTGCTGATGGTCATGAGAGTGTGCTTGATTGTTTTGTAGATAGTGTTGGCGAAGACAAAAATGTGACAGGCTGGGACCAAATGGGCATTTCCTGTGACATATGTGTAGTCATTGCAAATGAAGCGACAGAAATGTACTTAGCTGATAAGGATTTAAAAGAAATTAATAGCTTTATCACAAAAAAATACGAGGATTATGGTGAACCGACACCAACACCCGTGCCAAAATAATAAACCGCAACTGAAAGGCCAATAAAATTTTGCTTTTTATTAATTGAACTCCTTAGGGGAGCGAACCATACCTCCATATACTGAGCTCCTTTTTCATATGACTGGAGAAAAATTATATGAAGAAGGCTTTAATTAATTTAACTGTAATAAAGGCAAAGGGGATGAAATCTATTCATTATTGATCTCATCCCCATAGCAAATTCCTTCGCATTAATTAATTTTTCCAAAAAAGCCTAAAGCGTATTTAATTCCTTCTTCAACATCACTTGTTTCATATCCAGTTAAATCCTCTTCAGTAATTTCTAATGTAGTTTTGGTTAACGAATAGCCACTGTCTAAATTAATATCAAGAAGCACATCGTAGCCATTTGTAGTTTTTGTAATGGCAAGAATATCATAATCGCGAATAGGGGTACCTGTTTCGTAATACAAAGAATCAACATCTGACATAAAATCACCTCCACCAATAATCCTGTATAGCTTATGTAAAAAATGGAAGGGATAAACATCAATTGGCACAAATTCAGGAGTATTTATTGCACCAACGTTCCCGAATATAAAAAGGCATTCGAAAGAATAAATCGAATGCCTCCATGGTCAAAGGTGCTTAATTATTTTCCACGCTACTATCTTCCAGTATACTCCGTAACACATTTGTTTCTTCTTCATTTAACGGAACCAATGGCAAGCGAACACCACCAACTTGCACACCCTTCATATTTAAAGCAGCTTTAACCGGAGAAGGGTTTGGAGCAGCAAACATAGCTTTCATTGTTGGCAGAAGGCTGCGATGGATGGATGCAGCCTCCGCTAGATTACCCTGTTTAAACTGATTTATCATATGTTGCATTTCCTTCCCAATAATATGGGCGGAAACGGAAACAACACCTGCGCCACCGATTGAAAGAACCGGTAATGTTAAGCCATCATCCCCACTGTAAAGGATAAAATCGCTTTCAGTTTGATTAATGATTTCGGCCATAGAGTCTAAATTACCGCTGGCTTCTTTTACGGCAACAATATTTGGAACCTTTGAAAGACGAACAGTGGTTTCAACAGACATGTTTACTGCACTTCGTCCAGGAATATTGTAAAGCATAACCGGTAATGAGGTTGCTTCAGCAATCAATTTGAAGTGTTGATATAATCCTTCTTGTGAAGGCTTGTTATAGTAAGGCGTAACCAGCATAATCCCGTTGACACCAGCATCCTCTGCTAGTTTTGTTAAACTGATTGAAGCTCTGGTGTTATTAGAACCTGTTCCTGCAATAACGGGAACGCGACCGTCGGCAACTTCAACAACAAGTTTAAATAAAGCTACTTTTTCTTCGGTAGTTAATGTTGGAGATTCTCCAGTTGTACCAGCAACAACGATGCCATCGGTACCATTCTCAATTAAATAGTTAACTAGTGTTCTAGCAGCATTAAAATCAATATCACCATTTTGATCAAATGGCGTTACCATAGCGGTCAATACTTGGCCAAAATTCATTATTCTCACCCTTTAATAATTTTTTAGTAATTAGAGGTGGATAAGCCATACAAAAATCTACGCAAAAAAGCAACAACGAGGGTTCGCTGCTGCAATAGAAACAAAAAGTAATAACGTTCCAATGCGTGAGATAGCCCTCCATATAGGTTTCCTATATGACAATTCTGCATTTCTTCAATAGCAGAACCAGCGTCTAGAACAATGAGGTTCTTTCCACTTCGGCAAATTCCCCTTTCCACAATTGTCACTGGATCTCATCATCCTCAAATTGTGTACTAATAGTTTTCGCTCCTCTATCCTCACTTCAAATGGTATTGAAGTAAGAAAAATATTCAATTGTTAGTATATTAACAGAATCCTGCAAGTGTTTCAAGAGTAATAGGATATATTTGAAAAATTAGCATTGAAATAAATAGGGGCAACCCCAACAACTAAGATTAACAATGCCTGGTTACACCATGGAAAACTACAAAATGCAAACTGTATTATTGTATGTTATTGGAAACATTTTTGAAGATTTAGTGAAACGTTGTTTTGTTTTTATAAACATTGCACTGGTTGAGCGGGCAGTAAGGAGGTTTTTCATATTATTGAGGATAAAATAAAAATAAGAAAACTACTTCATTTGATTTGCATAATTTTTTTAAAATCTAAACGAAAGTAGTGGGAAAGATGAACAAAGTAAAAATATTATCTAATGTTACTGGTGGATTATTAGCGTTTATTGGTGTAGGGGCGGTGGTCTGTGGGTTGATGCTAATTTTAGATCCTGATGGTGGAAGCATCGGTTTACCGCTAGAACTACTAGAACACTCTCCATTTGAAGACTTTCTCATTCCGGGAATTGCCTTATTTTCCATCAATGGTATTGCGAGTATAATTGGTGCACTATTGGTTTTTAAAAAGCACCGTTATGCCGGCTTAGCCTCCATGTTTCTGGGAGTAGCTATGATTATTTGGATTTTGGCTGAGACTTATTGGTATAAAGGCGATAGTTTCCTACAACCGGCCATGTTCTCAGTAGGGGTAGTTGAGATTGTCTTAGGTTTTTTCCTAAATTCCCAGCATACGGAGAAGTGAGGAAGATTATCATAGTTCTAGGACGATTATTATCTAAGCGCCTGGAGAGGATATTCATAGCCAAGTTTAACACAGCCAATTATTAAAAAGTAAAATTGCAGGCTAGTTTTTGTATTAGGTTTGGATAAAATAAAAGAATAAAGTGAATACGGAAAACTGAAATACATAAAGGAGCTTGTAAGCATGAAAACGGAGAAACAGAAAAT
>CALCRD010000223.1 GCA_937894355.1 uncultured Bacillus sp. | reverse complement strand
GCTTCTTTTGCCTCATCTTCACCAAGTACTTGCTTTTGGTGTTCCGCCGATTTGACTTGCTCGTCTGCATGATAAGAAGAACGGACAAGTGGTCCTGCTTCACAGTGATGAAAACCTTTTTTCAGAGCAATTGCTTTTAACTCTTGGAACTCCTCAGGAGTGTAATATTTCATAACCTTTAAATGGTTTCTTGATGGTTGTAAATATTGACCAATTGTAAGGATTTCTACATGGTTAGCACGTAAATCATCCATTGTCTCAACAATTTCTGCTGCCGACTCACCAATACCTATCATAATGCTCGATTTTGTGGGGATATTAGGTTGTAATTCCTTAGCACGAAGTAATAGTTCCAATGAACGTTCGTATGTTGCCCGTGCTCTAACCTTAGGGGTTAAACGACGGATTGTTTCAATATTATGATTAAGAATATCTGGTCTTGCGTCCATAATTGTTTTTATGTTTTCAAAAATTCCACCCATATCAGAGGGTAGGACCTCGATACTGGTAAACGGATTTTTACGGCGGATTGCTTTTATCGTTTCGGCAAATACCTGCGCTCCCCCGTCATTTAAATCATCCCGAGCAACAGCGGTAACAACAACATGCTTTAAATTCATCGACAAAACTGAATCTGCAACCCGCTCAGGCTCTTTCCAATCCACTTCTGAAGGTAATCCCGTATTAACAGCACAAAAACGGCAAGCTCTAGTACAAACATCACCTAGAATCATAAAAGTCGCTGTTCTTCTTTCCGCCCAACACTCATGAATATTAGGGCATTTCGCTTCTTCACAAACAGTATGTAAATTTTTCTCTCGCATTATTTTCTTAAGGCCAAGATAATTGTCATTGGTATTTAGTTTTATTTTCAACCATTCTGGTTTACGTAGCATTTCTTCTTTTTCACTCATGATTTCACTCCATTCATGAAGCGGTCTTTTTAGTCACTTTATCATAATGAAAACGCTTGAACAAGTTGAAGAGCCGAGATGGATAGTTTCCATTTATTTATATAAATGAATTTTCCGATGAACTCACAAACTAACTATACGATACGAAATGAAAGGAGGATTCCTGTGCGGCAATTACTTATGCTTATGGTAACTTTACTTCTTTTATGTAACACTTCCTTAGCAAGCGCTACTACCTTACCTGACCCGAATCCAAAAAGAATGGAATTATTTAAAAAGGTTCAAGCTGCCACTAATATCCCTTGGTATTACTTAGCAGCTGTTGATCAATATGAGCGAAACATCCGAGCGTCACGCCGGGATTTACCTAAAACAACTGGGGCTATCGGCATTTATTTCCGACCTGAAGCATGGTCTGGTGTCTTAAATCCCAATCACGATGACAATAATCCATTATCGATTTTGTTTTTTGATGGCTTAGGAATTGATGGGAATGGTGATGGAAAAGCAGACCGGAATAATGACGAAGATGTCCTGTTTTCTTTTGCCAATTACCTGCTTAATTATGGGGTAGATTACGATAACCTCAAAATTGGCCTTTGGGAATATTACCACCGAGATAAGACAGTTGGCATCATTGTTGGAAAAGCCAATCTTTATCGGCATTTTGGAAAACTCGAATTAGATGACCATGCTTTTCCTTTACCGATTAGAAGCAATTTTTCCTACAACAATACCTGGGGCGATGCTCGTGGATGGGGAGGTAGAAGGATCCATGAAGGAACAGATATTTTTGCTGGTTATGGCGTACCTGTTCGAGCAACGTCCTATGGTACGATTGAAATGAAAGGCTGGAATAAATTCGGTGGTTGGCGAGTTGGAATCCGAGATATAAATAATAATTACCATTATTTCGCCCACTTAAGTGGATTTGCGAAAGATTTACAGGTTGGCCAAATCGTCGAGCCTGGCATGGTCATTGGTGGGGTTGGTAGTTCCGGGTATGGACCTCCAGGAACCTCTGGAAAATTCCCACCTCATCTACATTACGGAATATACAAGGATAACGGTTATACAGAATGGTCGTATGATCCTTACCCACATTTAAGGCTTTGGGAACGAAAAGATCGCCAGAATTTTCGTAATAAACGGTAGCTGAGTGCTAGCGATAATAAAGTTGCACTGACTTCAGACTCAATCGTTGCCTTTTTGCCTGCCCATGTCCGAAGTTCCCTAAACTTC
>CALCRD010000222.1 GCA_937894355.1 uncultured Bacillus sp. | reverse complement strand
GTCAGAAGCGGATTTTCGTCAAAAAGCTGAAGCTTGTGACAGGAGAGGATGGGTTGTCCAACGATTAAAAGAGATCGAGCGGCAATTGGCTATTTCAGCATTGAGTGAAGCGGACCAAATGGAGTTACAGGCAATCGGTGATCCCGAACAAAGACTTAATCGTTTACAAATCGAACAGGGGGACACTCAGAAACTGTTGATGGACCTCCAAGATCAAATAGCAAAAGTAAAGTATCAAATTGAGTTGTTAGAAGATGGTGGTACCTATGCCGAACTCTTGCATCTGTACAAACTGAAACAGTCTGAATTAAACGAAGAAGCCAAGGAATGGTCGAAGTATGCCATTGCCAAAGATCTTCTCAGCAAGGCTGTAGAGCAATATAAGGAACAGCGGTTACCAAAAATGATTGAGCACGCTGAAAACTTTCTCCGTTATCTAACCGATGATCATTATATTCGCATTCATACTCAAAAGGAAGGGAATGGCTTTCTTATCGAAAGTCATGATCACATTTTATTTGAACCAAATGAGCTTAGTCAGGCAACCTCAGAACAGATTTATGTCTCATTGAGACTAGCGTTGGCCACAACCCTATATGAAAAATATCAGTTTCCAATTATCATTGATGACAGCTTCGTGAATTTTGATCAGAATCGTACGAAAAAGGTAATTAAGTTATTAAGTGAATTAACAGGTCACCAAATCTTATTCTTCACTTGTCATCAGCATTTACTAGAATATTTTCAAAAAGGGAAAGTCATTGATATGGGTTCGAAAATACCCAGTCCAGCTTTAACAACTAGAGGAAACACTATTTTTTAACTATAGAAGGCTATGATATACTAGCACTCAGAGGGGAGTGGCAAGACCATGACAAAAGGAATAATGCAATACGATGTGGGGGAGCAAGTCGACGTTTTTTTATTAATAAAACATGTAACAAAAGGGATTGCTAGTAATGGGAAACCTTTTTTAACCCTAACCTTGCAGGATCGAAGCGGCGAAATTGAGGCAAAACTTTGGGATGCTTCAGATACGGATGAGAAAAACTATGCTTCTGAAAATATAGTAAAAGTTTCCGGTGATATTTTAAGCTATCGAGGTAGAAATCAATTAAGAATCCGACAAATAAGAATCTCTAGTTCAACAGATTCAGTGAAGTTAGCTGATTTTCTGGCAACTGCACCTCTTGATATAGATGAAATGTCAAGCAAGCTTACTCAATATATTTTTGAAATGAAAAACCCGAATGTTCAGCGAATTACTAGACATTTATTAAAAAAACATCAAACTGCTTTCATGAATTATCCTGCGGCAACGAAAAATCATCATGAATTTGTATCCGGACTTTCGTATCACGTATGTTGCATGCTAGACTTAGCAAAAGCGATTGCCGGCTTGTATCCAAGCTTAGACAAAGACCTACTATATGCAGGAGTCATCCTCCATGACCTAGGGAAAGTATTTGAACTTTCTGGACCAATTTCTACCGTGTACACTGTTGAAGGTAATTTATTAGGTCATATTTCCATTATGGTCAATGAAATTGGCAAAGCTGCTGAGGAATTGCATATTTCTGGTGAAGAAGTTTTAATTCTGCAGCATTTGGTTTTATCGCATCATGGTAAAGCAGAATGGGGAAGTCCAAAACCGCCATTAATTAAAGAGGCAGAGATGCTCCATTATATTGATAATATTGACGCAAAAATGAATATGCTTGATCGGGCATTGGAAAGAGTGAAGCCCGGAGAATTTACTGAGCGTGTTTTTGCATTGGATAATCGTTCCTTTTATAAACCACTTTTTCATAAATAGGGCAAAATTGTAGAAAAAATAATGTTCTGCTGCAATAAGTTCGGCATATTTTTCATTTACTGGCATATGATGTAACAAAGTTAGGACAACCATATGCATAAGGAGTGAATTAGATGGCAATCCCAATTTGGGTCTATTTTGTTGCAGCAGGTATTATTATTAGTGCGTATATGGCGTTTAAAACCGGTAAGGAAGAACGAAAAGTGGAATTGGAATGGATTGAACGTGAAGGTGAGGTTTATATGAAGCGCCTCGAATCCGAACGGGAAGTGCGCAAACAAACCGTCCATTGAACTGATTCATCAGTTTTCCTAGAAGATTGGGCAGAAAATCTACTAAACAAGTTTCACATAAAAAAAATAAAAAACCGGTTCCTTAAACGTATTTAAGGACCGGCTTTTTTTATCCCCTGAGATAGGGAGTAAGAACTCCACTAATGGAGTTTCTAGGCTATTTTGCTTCAGTTCCGTGGTCTAGAATGCCTTTTAAGTCTTTATCTTTAATCTTTACTTTGGCAGCATCCATTTCTTTAGAAATAATCTTTTGGATTGTTTCAGGATCTAATTTTGCAAGTTTAACTTCTTTAGTAATTTTATCTTTTTGATCTTTTAATGGTTTTTTCTCTTTTTTATCAGTTAACTTAATAACATGCCAGCCCTTTTCGCTTTCAACAGGCGCACTAATTTCATTAACCTTTAATGCGTAAGCAGCATCTTCAAACTCTTTGACCATTACACCTTGGCCAAACCAATCTAAATCTCCGCCTTTATCTTTAGAACCTGGATCAGTAGAATATTCTTTGGCTAGGTCTTCAAATTTACCGCCAGCATCAAGCTTGCTTTTAACTTCTTTTGCAGTTGCTTCATCAGCAACTAAAATATGACTTGCTTTAATTTCAGGCTTTAAATCGTCATAGTATTTCTGAATTTCTTTTTCGGTAGCCTTTACTTCTTTTAATCCAGCTTTTTCAATTAAAAGCTGAGGCTTTAAGATTTCTTTTAACTCATTTTCATCTTTTAAGTTATTTTGTAGGAGTAACATTTCAAAGTTTGCTCCAGCTTGTTTCTTTATTTCATCGAGTTTTGCATCTAATTCTTTATCAGTTACTTTGTATTTGTCGGAAAGAACTTTAATATAAAGAAGCTCTTGGAGGGCTTGTTCTCCAACTTGCTCTTTCATTGCCTCATAAAGCTCGTCCTTTGTAATGTCCCCAGCTTTTGACTCCACGATTACATCAGAACCACCACCGCTGCAAGCAGTTAATCCGAGAACCCCAGCCGCTAAGGTAAGGGAGATAAACCATTTTTTCATGTAGAAACACTCCTAAATAGTAAATTCTGTGATTTGTGATTTTTTTACCACAGCTTTTACTATAACACAAATTAAAATAAGAGAAAAATGATAAACGTAAATCTCTGTGAATTTTTGGCAGATTGACTACCCTGCAAAATCTCGCTGATGGAAGTTTGAATTTTTAGGCATATACCTTAAACAAAATTGGCTGGTCAACATATGATAATTTGAGAATAAAAAAAGGGGCTTTTTAACAGTTATTACTGTTGAAATTCATTTGTTTCATGGCGAAAAAAATAAGTTATATCATTAGAAAATTCCTGATAATCGGGACACGTGCCTAAACGAAATGAACCCAATCTGAATAGAATGTGGTAGGAACCTAAGAAGGGGGTGTTATAAATGGGTGCAGGATACGGCGGAGGCTTCGCGTTAATCGTAGTACTGTTTATCTTATTAATCATTGTAGGCGCAGCTTGGCTATAATGAATCACTAAGACATGGGGTATACGCCCCATGTTTTATTTAAAGGATTAGCTTAGAAAAATTAAATCTAGATAACTGGCTAGCTCTGGCGCAATCAGAAAGAGCGCTGGTGCTTTTCTAAAAAAAGGAGGAACGAACAAATGTCTAAAGGACCAGGAATGTACGGTGGTGGATTTGCGCTTTTGGTGGTGCTCTTCATTCTTTTAATAATTATTGGTGCATCGTGGTTGTAGGATAAACCTTCCATCAGTGTGGGGTCTACCCTCTTATTTAAGCGGGATAAAAGAAATATCGAAGAAAATGGATAAGGGTTAGAGGTTGACAAATTAAACAAGGGCAAATAACTCAAATAACACAAAAGGGGCCATTTTAGAAAAAATGAACCTACAAATGTGTGGAGTCAGCCCTTATTAATTGGTCAGCCTTATTTTTTATGCCAAAAGGATTTCTACATAAGACGAAATTAATAAAATAGTGATTAAAATATTAATCGTCCGAAAAACAGTAGGCTGTTTTTCCAAAGGAATTTCCTTTTCAACACATAAAGTGTTAGTAAGTGTGTTGATATAAAATAATATGAAAACTGCGAACAAAATAAAAACGGAGATCACAGAAGATTCCCCCCTATACAACTAGTCTGTATCCCTTTTTACATTAGCAAAAACTAAAAAAAAAAGATAGTGATTAAGGCTGAAAAGTAAATTTTAGAAAATAATGGTATATCAATAATGAAAAATCTAGTAACTTTATGTTATAACTAAAGTGTTCATAGTTTGATTATTTCGTATATTCGATTGTATGAGAAGAGGTATTTTTTTATGAAGTTCGATGAATTAGTTGAGAAATTAAACCTATTAGAGTACCATCAAAAACTTTTAATAAAAATGTTGAGTGAAACGGAACAGTCCTTTTATAAACTCGTAGTTGAAAAATCGTTGAAGGAAAAGGATGTAGCAGCCCTGTTTTCACTCTGTGATAAACTGAGCATTGACTTAAAAGATCAAAAAGCGGAAGGTTTTGTACATTTCAATCCGCTTTTTGAAAAATTCGAGACAAGCCTACATCCTAACCTACAAGCTGAAGAAGTCATTAGGTCATGTTTGAAACAACGATTATTTATGCCATTGATGGAAGAACTGAGTAGATGTGTGTCTAATTAGACATATTCTTTTTCTTCGTTTTCATTTTCGATAACTAAATCTCTTTTTGTGAGTTTTCCATCTTTTTCAACATAGTCTGATTCGATATTATTGAAGGAACGCTCAAAAATGTCCATAAAATCATCGCCATAAATATTGCGAATAATAGCCATCATTTCAATAATATCTGGAAACTTTCCGTATAATTCTCTTAAAGGCATTGCCCCAGCAAAAACTGAGTTTTTAGTGGGATCAAATGATTCCATTAAACTAAGTAAAATTTGCTCGCCTTCTGGTGTTAACTGGATATACGTATTTCTCTTGTCAGTTTCTTTTTTAGAGAAAGTTAGAAATCCGCGTTCCTCCAGTTTTTTTGAAAAATTGAATGCAGTTGAAACATGCATTACCCCAAATTTTGCTACATCTGAAATTGATGCTCCGTGTAAATGGTACGCAATCGACAAAATGTGATGCTCATTGATGTTTAAATCAAATGGTTTAATCCACTGCTGCCAATCCTTTTCAATCGTTTTCCACAACGCTTTACTTAATTGTGCAATCCTTTGGGTAAATAACAACGCTTCTTTAATTGAATACTGTTTCTCTTCCATCCCCATTGTCACCTTCTTATTTATTTCTTTCTCTAATGATATTATGCCAATAAAACAAAAATTAATAAAGATGTAAATATACTTAATTTTGCGAAATGTGCAAAAAACTTATGGTTTTTTTGGTTTTCTATGGTTAAAAATTTAAAATCTTCTCATTTTATTAAAATTTCGGTCTCCATATTGGAAATTCCTGCTTTTTAAGGGCAATCATTTGATTAATTTTTTTAGGATTTTTTTGAAGAAAATTAAAAGGAATTTCCTAAACAAGGAATCTTATGAATAAAATGAAAATCATAGCAACTTTAATCAAAGGATAAGAGCCTTTGTCAACCCCTCGAAAAGGAAGCGATCATCTCCTTAAATATTATTCATAAATTTTAAAAGCTATAGGACATAAAAAAACCCGTTCAAGAACGGGTTTAAGAAAATATGATGATTATCCTACTGTTTATTTTGCGAATAGATAAATTAAACAGCTTGCTAATTAATAATTTTCTTTAAAAGACTTCATGAAGTCGGCAAGAGCCACAACATGCTCTTTAGGAACGGCATTATAAATAGATGCACGGCATCCTCCAACTGAACGATGACCAGCTAAACCAACAAATCCATTTTCTTTTGCTTGAGAAAGGAATGCAGCTGTTGCTTCGTCAGATTCTAGAGTAAAGGTTACGTTCATAGTTGAACGGCTGTCTGTATTTGCATGACCTTTATAGAAACCGTTACTGCCATCGATTACATCATAAAGAACTTTTGCCTTGTCTTCATTGATTTTTTCAATTTCAGCTACACCGCCAAGAGAATCAGCCCACTCTAACACTAATGAAAGCAAGTAGATTGCCAATGTTGGTGGTGTGTTATAAAGGGAGTTATTTCCTGCATGGGTTGTATAGTTTAACATGGTTGGAAGTTCTTTAATATCGGTAATTAAATCTTTACGGATGATAACAACAGTTACCCCTGATGGTCCAAGATTTTTTTGTGCTCCGGCATAGATCATCCCAAACTTATTCACATCAACTGGTTTGCACAAAATATCGCTAGACATATCAGCGATTAATGGTGCATTTGTTTCAGGGAACTTTTTATATTGAGTTCCATAGATTGTGTTATTGCTTGTAATATGTAGATAGGCAGCATCTTCACCTAAATCAACAGTGTCAAGTTGTGGACATGAACGATAATTATTTTCTTTGTCAGAAGAGAATACAGAAGTTTGTCCAACTTTTTTAGCTTCTTTAAGAGCTTTTTCAGACCATGAGCCTGTCAAAACATAATGTCCAACTTTACCTTCTGGAAGAAGATTCATTGGAATCATCGAAAATTGAAGACTTGCTCCACCTTGTAAAAATAAAATTTCGTACTCATCTGAAATGGAAAGAAGCTTGCGAAGAAGAGCAATTGCTTTGTTATGAACCATTTCATATTCTTTACTGCGGTGGCTTAGTTCCATAATAGCCATTCCAGAGTTGTTAAAGTTCAACCATTCTTGTTGAGCTTTTTGTAATACTTCAAACGGCAAAGCGGCAGGTCCCGCATTAAAATTGTAAGCGCGTTTCATTTTGTTTCCTCCTAAAAAATTCGTTTTTTTGACAATATTCTTGGTTCTATCCTACCAAATAATAAGAATATCCGTCATTAGAAAATTGAAAATCTTTTAAATAATTTTAGAAATAACTATTGATTCAATATTTCTTTCGTAAAAATAGACTCCATTTTGAATAGAAGTCTATCGGTGCTTTATAGATTTTTGGCAATACTTGTAGCAATATTCTGTAAATCTTCGGAAGAATATTCGTCAGTATGGGTTTTCCAAACAGCTCCAAATCCATCTCCTTGTCCATATCTTGGAAGTAAATGCATATGAAAATGGAAAACCGACTGTCCAGCTTCTTCACCGTTATTGTTAACAACATTCAGGCCAATTGGCTCAAATTCTTTTTTTAGCGAATTAGCAATCGCTGGAACTGCCGCAAAAATATTCTTGGCGATTTCAGGGGTAAGTTCAAACACATTCTCTTTATGGATTTTTGGAATTACTAAAGTGTGTCCTTTGGTAACTTGACTAATATCGAGAAAAGCTAAAACATTTTCGTCTTCATAAACCTTTGCGCAAGGTATTTCACCATTTACAATTTTACAAAAAATGCAATCACTCATTCCTAACACCCTTTCAACTTATGTATTAATTTACCACTAAGAGTTAGTCTTATGACTACATTTTATCGCAGAATGAACTGGCAGTAAAATCCTACTTAAACAGATCAACGCCCAGTAGCGAATAAATATGGAATATTCTACCGATAGTTGCAGTTACCAATAAAGTGCAATTAACCAACAAGCAATTAGTTTATAAAAGCGGAAAGACAGGATCCATGGGATCCTGCCTCCTGAAGGGGGAATTTCATTACAACGTCTAATTCAGGTTATATTCTGCGATAAACACCTCATCCATTTATTAAAATGAAAATGTGTTTGGAAATAGGTAATTCGTTTACGTTGTTCAAGCTGACCATCCCCTTGGCTTTTATAAGTTTTTCAACGAATTAAAGCAGTAATGATGATCTTTGAAAAAACACCTGATAAAAATGTGAGTTTTACTTCACAAACATTATTTGATGTTTTAACGTAAATTCAGTACGGTTTTGCACTGTTACCATCCCCTGTTCGAAAAATCCTGAGATTAACGAGTTAAATGAATTTACATGAAAGGTCTTTAACAACCACCTCATCACGATTATGGATTTTGTTTTAAAACCATAAAAGTTGTTTCCCCTTCAAAAATTAGAATGTCCACATATCGAAAATAATATCCTTTTTTTTTGAAAAAATTTTCAGCTGTTTTTAAACTTGGCTGTTGATTTCCGTTCCAGGCGCGAGCGGTTCGCGGGCGGTAGCGGGGAGCCTCCTTGTCGCTTTGCGCCTTCGGAG
>CALCRD010000221.1 GCA_937894355.1 uncultured Bacillus sp. | reverse complement strand
TAGAGGAAATTCCCGAAGCCGAGAACACGGGTCAGACCAAGACAGAAACTAAAAAGCCATCAAAAGTAAAGTAGGTGGTTAAGTGTTAGAGCGACTAAAAAACATTCTGGGGGTTAGCGACGATGCAGACCTGGAAAGCATAATCACAGAAGGAAAAGCCTATCTGGAAGGACTGACAGGGGCAACTCTGGACTTCGAAGCCGAAGGGTTGCCCCGTTCCCTTCTTTTGGACTTTTGCAGATACTCCTATAATAATGCGTCAGAGTATTTCGAAGAAAACTTTGCGAAGGAAATTTTGAGAATGCAGTTGCAGGCGGCGGTGATTGATTATGTTGAAAACCAAGTCTGAAACTATGAAAGTTTTGGGTCGTAGTTACCGGGATAAAATCCAGATACAGCAATACCAAAAAACTCCTGACGGGCAAGGTGGTTACGAATCACAATGGGTGACGGTTACGACAGTTGGAGCTTATTTTAAAAAGCCGAGCTTAAGGACCATGGAAGAAACCGGAACCGTCATTAGTGAAATGAATTACGAAATCAAAATACAGGACGGGCCTAGTGTTTCAGGAGCCAGAAAAGGCTGGCGGGTATTACGTGGGAGCGGGACAGACCAGAAAACCTACGAAATCGAGCACGTATATAATGATGATTACGACTTGACAAAAGTCTTAATCTGCCGGGAGGTCGTGAAATAATGGCCAAAAAAGGCTTTTATATCAATGTGTCTGCTCCTGAACTGGAAACGGAAATTAAAAAAGTCGGCGCTTATGATGGCAAAACCAGACTTAAGATCGAAGAAGCCTTTAGAGCATCTTTAAAAAACATTAAAAACGGTGCTCAAAGGCGGGTCCCGAAAAGGACAGGGGAACTAAGAAAGTCCATCACTTACGGTTTTAGGCGCAAAGATATGTCTGGTTATGTAGCGGCGCGAAAACCCTATGCTCATTTAGTAGAGTTTGGAGCTAAAGGTGCTTCGGCAAAACCCAAAAACAAAAAGGCCTTGACCGTTCCTTGGGTGGGAACCGGCACCGGCGGCATTAATCTTTCCGCAAGTGCAGATATTCCGGCACGGAGGGAACGACCGTATATGCGGCCCGCTTACGAGGACGAAAAACCAGAATTAATCAAAAATATTAAAGAGGCGGTGAAGCCTTGATAATCAGACGAATTCCAATGAACGCTCTGCAAAAGGGCGTTTATTCAATTTTATCAACGAAACAAACAACCCCAGTTTATGATGATGTTCCCGAAGATGCCATTTTGCCTTATATCACTTTGGGGAGCTTCACTTGTAAACAGGTTGGAAGTAAAACAACAGACATCAGTGACATATCGCTTCAAATCCACATTTGGAGCGAGTATGAGGGAAAAAAAGAGGTCAACGAGATTGCAAATGATGTTGTAGCAGTTTTGACTTCGTGGCCTATCGATCTATCAGCAGAAGGTTTCGAAGTCATGCTACAAGATGTTGATTTCTTTGAAGCTTTTCCCGCGGAAGAATCAGGATACCACGGAGTTATAACTTTTACAGCGAAAATTCAAAATTTAGGAGGATGAAATAAATGGCAGTAACTTTACCGGAAAATCCGAGCGTATCCAGTGCAACGGTCGGAAAAGATTATCTTTTGTCTATTAATACCGGAACGGTAGAAACCCCGGTATGGACATTAATCGGAGGACAGCGTGGAAGCTCTTTGAGCCGTTCGGCGGATAGCATTGACACGTCCCACAAAACTAGCGGCGGTTGGAAGTCGTCAAAAGCAGGTTTGCGTGGCTGGTCAATTGACTTAGACGGGCTTGTAATGATTAACGATGACGGAGTTGACGCTCTTGAGACGGCTTTTAGTACAGGAATAGAAGTACACTTAAAATTTGAGTACCCAAATAAACAATATCGGAGTGGTTGGGCATCCATTACTGATTTGTCGATTGAAACCCCGCACGACGGCGAAGCGTCGCTTTCCGGAACTTTAGAGGGGAATGGCCCCTTATCAGATTTAACCACCCCGGAACCAGAAGTATAAACATTTGCCCCGGCAACTAGCTGGGGCCTTATTTTGAATATAACGCAATTGCGATAAAAAGGAGATAGAATTATGAAAAAAAATATACCGTTTACCTTGTTTGGCGAAAATCAGTATATCATGTTTGACATTTTGCGGTTAGCAGAACTTGAAAGGGCTTTGGGGATGCCGATTAACCAAGTCGTGCAGCGCCAAGACGCAGGAGTAAACTTTTGCTTGACGGCATTACCCATTGGCATGAAGCAGCACTACCGACCCGACCCCAAAATTTACGCTGATAAAATTGAGCAATATTTGGAACAAGGCGGTGCCATTGACGAAATCGCTATTCCGATCGTTAAGGCAATCATTGCTTCCGGAATTTTCGGAAAAACAGCCCAAGAAGAAGCTGAGAAGTTTGAGGTCGGCGAAGAAGAAAAAAACTTGAAGGAGGGAACGGAGTAACGGCCGTTCCCTCCTTTTGTGATTGGATTGAATGGGCCGAGCCGGTGGCTTATGGACCCCTAGCACTAAAACCGCGGGAATTTGAACGGTTGCAACCACATGAGTTTTATAAGCTTTATGACGGTTATATTTGGCGGCAAGGGCAGCAAGAAAGTATGACCGCTTATTTTGTTTGCCAGTTATTAAATGTTTCCGGCAAGGCGCTAAAAAGACCAATAACGGTCAAAGAGTTGCTAGAGCCGCTGAAACCAAAAAAGAAACAAGACAGAAAAGCAGACGAAAAATATTTGAGAAAAAAATTTGGACTAGATAATCAAGGAGGGGATAGCGTTGGCGACAATCGCGCAACTGCTAATTAAAATCGGGGGCGATTCCTCCGGTCTGAAAAAAGAATTGGCAGCAACTCAAAGACAAATGAAAAGCGCCTTTGGCGCTGACAGTTTGGCGTTATCCTCCAAAGCTGGGAAAGCGCTAGGAGCGTTAGGGGCTGCCATTATGGCGGCTGGGACTGCTAGTGGTGTTACAGCCGGAAAAATGAAACAAAGCGCGGTAGCTTTCGAAACGCTGATTGGCAGCGCCGATGAAGCGAAAAGTTTTTTGAAAGACCTTTACCAATTCGCTGCCGAAACGCCTTTTGAAGTCGAGGGATTGCAGGAAACGGCTAAAAAGCTATTAGCTTTTAAATTCGCAGCTCAAGACATTATTCCTATCATGTCAACTATCGGCGACGCTGCCGGAATGCTGGGGAGCGGGCAAGAGGGCATAGACAGAATGACTTTGGCGATATCCCAAATGCAAGCCAAGGGTCGGGTAATGGGTCAAGAAATGATGCAGCTAGCTGAATCTGGCGTTAATGCTTATCAGTATTTAGCTGATTCTATGGGCGTATCAATCCCCGAAGCCATGAAACGGGTTGAAAAGGGCGCAGTTAGCTCTACGGCTGGAATTAATGCTATTTTGTCCGGTATGCAGAAAGATTTTGCCGGAGGAATGGCAAAACAAGCGAAAGAAATTCCCGGGTTCTGGGCTACAGTCCTCGATAATACCAAAATGGTTATGAAAAATGCCGGAGACAGCTTAATCGAATCTTTAGGTATTAAGGACAAGTTGCAAAGCCTGGCTGACTTTATGTCTCAATTTGCTTCGCGGGTCGAACAAGCCGGAATTAATCAAGCCCTAAAAGATTTAATCCCTCCTCAGTTGAGCGTTGCAATATTTGCGGTTGCAGGAGCTTTAGCTGGTGCAGCAATTCCGGCAATTATTGCTCTAGGAGTAGCAATTAAAGCGGCCTTATTGCCACTGGCCGGATTTATGGCAGCCGGTGCCGCGCTGGGTGCTTTGGCTTGGTTGGTCTGGGAAAACTGGGAGCCGCTCAAAGAGTTGTTTGGCGGTCTTTGGGACGTTATCTATAATAGTATTAAATGGGCGTGGAGTGCCTACAAAGCTTACATCTTTACAGTAATTAAAGGCATATTGACAGGTATAGATAAGCTCTTTGGAATGTTTGGCGCCAAAAGTCCAGTCGAGGATTGGCTAAATAGTGTTGACGGAGCATTACAAGACGCAACCGGCAGCATGGATGAAGCCTGGGCCGGGATGAACAGCGGCATGAACAAGACTAAAAGCGGCTGGAAAGGACTTGTTAAACAAACCAAAAGCAGCGTCAACGACCTAGTTAAAAATACTTCGAAGCTTAAAACCACATTTACCGGTTTGAGCGGCGGTGGTGGGACGGATACCAAAACCAGTGCTCAGGAGCTGGAAAAACTGCAAAAGAAAGCCGAACAAGTCAGCGAAGCAATCGAAAACGAATGGGTGCAAACCACCAAAACAGAGTTGCAGCAGCTTGATTTGTGGCTATCCGAGCAAACGGCAGCTTTAGACGAAACAAAGTCACAAAACGAAAACTATCAGCGCGACATAGAGCGGGTTAATGCGGTTTATTCCCAACGCCGGCTTAAAATCCTGCAAAACGAGCAGAAAAAAACGGCTGATATCTGGGATAAAGTCGCGGATAGCGCCAAGGGAAGCCAAAGACGGGAATCCAGCATTGGCGTTTCTGGGGTCGATCAGGAAAAAATGGAGATCGAAAACAGCGCGGCGGATGACATTGACGAAGTCGCCCGCAAATACCGCGATTGGTCTGATGAATATGCATCATCGACAGCGGCACAACAGGAGCAATTTAGAGCGGCTTGGCAAGCAAACGGGATACAATTTCAAGATGTTGGCAACGGGATGATCAGTTTTTCGGAGCAGGTCGCAGCCGAACAGTTGGCAATCGAACGGGAAAAGCAGCAGAAAATTAAGGACTTAGAGTATGAGCGAGTGAAGTGGGAAGAAGAAATTGAACAAGCTAAAAAAGACGGTGACATAGCGCGCTATACCGAACTACTCGACACCGAACAAGCTCTATTTGCCCAAGATTTAGCCGGGCGACAGGCTTTAATGGAGGAATATTATCTTTGGTGGGGTGAAACCCATCGAACGGCTATGGACTACATGGCCGAAACCTTAAACGGCCTATATTCGGGCTTAGAGAATTTCTTTGTTGATATCATTAATAATGCAAAATCAATTGGCGATGCGTGGCAGAGCTTGCGAGGTACTATTCTTTCGATGCTCGGGCAAATGGTTGCTAAATGGATTGCAAGTCAACTGATGATGAAGGTTTTTGGTCAATCAATGCAATCTACCATGGCGGCTACATCGGCAACAACGGCCGGAACAACGGCGATGGCTTGGGCACCGGCGGCGGCGGCGGTTTCATTGGCTTCATACGGGGCGAACGCAGCTCCAGCGATGGCGGGAATGGGCGCCACTTATGCAATGAGCGCGGCTCTATCAGCAATTCCCGGACTTGCAGAAGGTGGTATCACAACTGGCCCGACTTTAGCAATGATCGGCGAGGGCAAATATCAAGAAGCAGTTATCCCTCTAAACAAAAGAAAGCTTGAAAAAGCCGGTTTAGCAGGTGGCAAAGGTGAACAACAACCAATGCAAATTTTACTGCAACCTAATTTTTATACTATTGATGGAAAGTCGACACAGCATTGGTTAGATAATGGTGGCGGCGACGCTATCACAAAATACGTCAGAACTGCAGTTAAAGAATTTAACACGATATAGGAGGTGGGGTCGTTGAGCCTACCGATTTTCGACAGCCCGCCTTCAATGGCGTGGAATAGCACTAAAACGATGGAATGGAATACAAAAATTCAAAAGTCGGCCAGCGGCAAGAGAAAAACTTTAAGTCGCTGGTCGCTGCCTTTGTGGGAACTGGATTGCTCATACACCTGCCTAGACACATCAGAGGTTGAGTATGTAGCCGGATTTTTCGCGAAGGTTAGAGGACGAGCGGGGGCTTTTCTGTGGCCCGACCCGGAAGATTATAAACAGGAAAATGTTTTGTTAGGTGTCGGCAACGGTAGCACAACCGGATTCCAGCTTTTGCGCAATTTAGGCGGGCAATTTGTTGAACCGGTATTGGATATTGTACCGGGAACTTTAAAGGTTTTCTCCGGTGAATTAGAAACAGAAGCTACATTAGAGGAAAACGGCTGGATTGAGATCGAAGCGCCGGAACCAGGAGCAGAGATCAGAGCTTCTTTTGAATATTATTGGCGGGTTGCGTTTGCTAAAGATTCTGCTAGCTGGGAAAATTTCTGGTTTGACTTTTACAAAATGAAATCAATTAAATTGGAGACGGTGAAATAATGAAACAAGTTTCTCCTGAACTGTTGGAACATTTGCATAAAGCAACTGAATTTTATATGTGTGACCTTTACGAAATCACATTAAAAAGCGGTTTGGTGCTACGATATGCAAGCTATGACAGGGATATAACATTGCCGGACGGAAGGGTTTTTGTTTGTGATGGTCCTTTATTAAAGCGAACTAGAATCAAACTAACTTCCGGAATTTCCGTTGATAAATTAACCGTCACAGTGCATTCCGATTTAACCGATTTGGTGGGCGGTGTGCCTATGATCCAAGTGGCGCATAACGGAGGATTTGACGAAGCCCGTTTGTCGCTCCTTCTGTGTTTTATGACTACCGGAACGATTGGCAGTGGCAACATGATGATGACCTTTATTGAAAACGAGGATAAACTCGAAGACGAAACCGATTTGGTTACTAGCTCCGCGCTGTCAATAGTGGGTTATGTCGAGAGGTTCGGTGGCTATGTTAACGTTGACGCTGGCGGTGGGATGGAAATGAAATGGGTTGTTAAATCCAGCGTACAAAAATTAAATGTCGAATATCCTCCGCGGAAGTTTTACCCGACTTGTCCTTACGCTCTATATGATAATGCCTGTGGTCTCGATTTGGCAGCTTATACCGTCACCGGAACAGTTACGGCTGTTGTATCATCACAAGAATTAAATACAACTTTGTCACACAATGACGGTTATTTCGAGCAAGGCGGTTTGGAGTTTACCTCCGGCGCATTGTCTGGGGTTGCAGTACCTGTTAACACATCATACAAAGTTAATGGTAAAATAGTAGCTTTAATTCCTTTTGATGTTCCCCCGGCAGCCGGAGACACCTTTAAAATTTATCCCGGTTGTGATAAAACCCCGAACACCTGTAAAAACAAGTTTAATAATTTTATCCACAACAGAGCAACTCCGTATATTCCGCTAAAGGAGACGATTATATAATGATAGAACGACAAAAAATAATTGACGAAGCCAAAACTTGGTTGGGCACTCCGTACCATCGAGGGGCGCGGATAAAAGGTGTTGGCGTGGATTGTGGTCAGTTTCTAATTGGAGTTTATGAAGTTGCCGGAGTGCTTGAGCCGGGCGAATGTAACCCCGGTTATTACCCGCATGAGATACATCTCCACCGCACCGTAGAAAAATATCTGGAATGGATTTTGAAATATTGCGATAAAGTCGATACCCCGGAACCGGGCGACATTGCCATGTTTAAATTCGGCAAAAGCTCTAGCCATTCAGCGATTGTTGTTAAGTGGCCGGTCGTGATCCACTCTTATGTTAGGATGGGTGTTATCATATCGAGTGCTAACGAATCCCTGTTATGTGACGACCAGGGCAAAAGTAGACTGACCGGATTTTACCGGCCTAGGAGGTTGTGATGGGTGGCAAAACTACGAGAACCAAGGAAAACCAAGTAGCTGGATTCCAGATTAATTCTGCCACATATGGCCTGCCGGTACCGATTATTTTAGGTACTTCCCGAATTTCCGGAAACGTCATTGATTATTACGACTTTAAAGCCGTTCCGCACGAGGAAACAACCAGAACCGGAAAGGGCGGCGGGTCTAAAACTATCAATACATCTTACACTTACACAGCAGCGGTTTTGTTAGGCTTGGCAGAAGGCCCGATTGAGGTTGGTAAAGTGTGGGCAGACGCTAATATATACGATAAGTTAGCCGCTATCAATCTAACGCTTTTTGACGGTAAGCGTGAACAAGAACCTTGGGGTTATACCGTATCTAAGCTGCCGGAAAAAGCGCTACCTTACAGCGGTTTGGCGTACGTTGCAGGAGTTATGGATTTGGGCACGTCCGGGGGTGTACCAGAGCTGAACTTTGAGATTAAAGGAATGTTGAGAGAGAGCGGAGACGGAATCGACGTTAACCCGGCTGACGCAATCGCGTTTATTTGTACCGACCCGGCGAATGGCGTTGGATTTGGGGCAGGTGGGATTGATACCGAAAGTCTCGAAAGATACCGGACATATTGCAAAGCGGCAGACTTGTTAATCAGTTTGCCATTGATCGAAACAGAAAAAGCTCACGAAATTATCAATAATATCTGTAAGGCAACTAATACAATCGTTTTTTGGAGCCAAAATAAATTAAAATTAGTCCCGCGGTGCGACGAACGAATAGAAGCAAACGGGGCGATATACGAGCCAGACACAGAACCGCTTTACAATCTAACTGCGGATGATTTTTTAGATAACGACCCCATGGTCGAGTTCGAGCGAGCAGACAACGCCGAAGCTTACAACCATGTCCCGGTCAAATTTACGAATCGGGCGAACGCTTACGAGACCGAAACGGCAGATGGTGAGATATTAGTCGATATTAATCGTCGCGGTAGACGGTCAATGTCAGAAGTCGACTTGTCTTTTATCCATACAAAAGAGCGCGCGGAATACGCCGCAAACATATTAGTTAAAAATAGTTTGTACGGCAGAAACACTTATAAATTCCCGCTTGGCTGGGCACATTGCTTGCTTGAACCCGGCGATTTTGTGACTATTACAGAACCAATTTTATCTCCTAACCCCATCCCGGTACTGATTGAAACGGTTGAGGAAGATGAGGACGGGAATTTAACCGTAACCGCAACATTAAGGAAGGGAACTAACGCACCGCCGAAGTACTCAATCCATGGCGCGGACAGGTACATGATTGATCGCAACGCGCCGCCGGGAAACATCAACCAACCGGTTATTTTCGAAGCACCGAGAGAGCTTACGACCGCGAACCGTCCAGAAATTTGGATAGCCGTTTCGGGGTCGAGCGATTATTGGGGTGGTTGTGGTGTTTGGGTTAGTGATGATGATTTAAGCTATAAAGAGATTGGCAGGATACATGGCCCATGTCGGACTGGAGTTTTAACCGCACTTTTGCCAACAGGGGAAACAATCGACGCAACCAATACTCTACAGGTCGATCTTTCGGAAAGTAAAAGCGAACTAATCTCCGGCACTAAAACGGACGCCGAATATTTAAATACCCTTTGTTGGGTTAACGGTGAATTTTTAGCGTACCAAAACGCCGATTTAACAGCGGCAAACCGATACAACCTGTCTTACTTGGTTCGCGGCGCTTATGGCTCTACAATCGGTACTCACGCAGCCGGAACGCAATTCGCGCGCATAGACGACAATGTTTTTAAGTACTCATACCGAGCAGAAGATATTGGCAAAACACTCTATATTAAATTCACATCATTTAACGTTTGGAACTTTGCGGAACAAGGTTTGGATGAGGTTTCAGGTCAGGTATATTTGATTTCGCCGGGAGCGCCAAAGCGAATCAAAGGAGCTTCTGCCGCGAGTGCAGTTAAAGGTTTTAAAATTACCTTATAAGTGGTATAATAATACAAATACTTACTTCGGAGGTAATCTCATGAAACGGGTAACAATATTATTGGTGTTATGTTTGGTTTTGGCCGGTTGTTCCGGCGGTAATAAAACGCTGCCGAAGCCAAACAACACGTCGGGAGTGATAATTTTGGCATATGAAAAGCCAGTCGATTTTAAGCATTTTGAAGTAAATGTTAGCACGGTAGCTAATTTTAAACCTACGGGATGGGATGGAGCTGTTTGGTCAGGAAAACCCAACGCTCCTGCTGATTGGGACGGGGTTAACAATACTCTATTTATGACAGCAACAGAAACCCCGATCCAAGTAACAAACTTAACCCCGGGCGTCACTTATTACACTCAAGTAATCGTCGTGGACAAGTCTAATCAGCGAAGCGAGCCTTC
>CALCRD010000220.1 GCA_937894355.1 uncultured Bacillus sp. | reverse complement strand
TTTAGAAAATCTCATCACACCGCCCCCGCAAAATCACGCTCATTCAAAAGCGTATAAGTAACCCTATCCCCCCACGCCTTCGCGGCCTCTCGCGCCAGCGCCATAAACACCGCAAAATCCTTGCTATCAGCAAAAACCTGGCACCCAGCAGACCACTTGTCCACCTGCTTCGATGTTCCCCATGCCGCAGCCCGGTGGCAGTTGATACCAAAAAAACCCGTTTCCTCATGGCCGTCGTAATCTAGTCGGTTGTCTCGGTTGGCGTCGCGGATGACTGTACACGGCCCGGCCTGGACAAGCGCTTCATATTTCCCTTGATGGAGCCCTAACTTCCAAAGACCAATGTACTGGCCTTCTTTCAATATCGCCGTTCCCTGGACCGCCATCGGGTTCATCAACCAATAGGTGCCCGGGTCGGTCGTCAGCGGAAAATCCTTGCTTCGCCATACACCATTGTGCCTCCAGAGTAAATAAAGCCGGTCGTCGAATGAATTCGGGACCGGGGAGGCGTTGCGGATACCAATTAGGTTTAAGTTGTACGGCTGATTATCGCGATCGAAAATACGGTATCCTTTGCGGCGCATAATATAGAGGATTTCTTCGATAGTGAAGTTTCGCATCCGAATCACTCCCTTTTAAGCTGATTGACGCTTCCTTGGAGGTAGGCAAGCTGGCTTCTCATTTCAGTCTGTTCTGTTTTGATTTCGGTCAAAATGTTATTTGTCTGAGCCTGGACCTTCTGCCCATTTGCAACCAGTTCTATAAGCCTATCTTCGCGCTCCCTGCTTTCTTTACGAAGTTCGCTTACCTCTGTCTCCAACTTATCAATTCTTTTTTCATCGTCCTTTTTATCTTCCTCAATTTTTTTCTGGTAAGCTTTCCAGATAACGAAAGCAATACCGATACCTAACACGACTAATAAAATAGCTATTGCGCCAACGATTCCGCCCCCTGCCGCATCAATTCCTTTTCCAATGGTTACAGGACCCACGTCAATCACCGTCACTTTCATTTAGACCGATAACCGCTTTTCACCGCCTTACGGTCTTACTTTATTCTTATAATCGATACGCGGAGTGTTGTGTCGTGCCCCTTGCGATTTTGTATCAACACAGTGTTAGCGTCTATGATTTTATACCCCGCCACCAGGGCGGCTGATGCCCATCCAGATGACCCATCATCATCATAAGCGTAGTCTACTACAACGGTAAGATTAGTAGACCCCATACCATGCTTGATCATGTGCCGCCCGTAACCGCCCAACGATACAACACTAATGTGGGATCTGATTTTTTCAAGATCCATCCGGGTTACATAATAATTGGGTAATAGTCCACCCAATTTATTCGCGTCCCCCGCTGCCTTCTCCCCATCAGCAAGAGCTTTTATATTCCCCTCAATCCGGTTAAAATCCCCCGGTCCAACCGGGTCCACGCCCCAGTTCGTCTTCGGTGTTTGCCACGCCATTACATCTTCCTCCCTTCGGTTTTAACTCTGAGTCCGCCGTCAAAGTCCAATTCCTGCTTTGTAATATAATAAACTCCACGCTGATCAATGTCTCCTCGCTGGTATTCCGGAATCATTGTTACATCTGCCAACACTACAGCAGGATCGCCTCTCCAGTCGATTACAATATCCGATCGCGGGTTTGCGAATTTTAAGAGGTGTTGACCAATTACTTTTGCTGTTGCCCTGTCCTGCACGAACGGATTGTCGAAAGTATATTTTTTGATCCCGTTTTCTAAAATGCTTTGCTCGTCTTTTACTACAACAATTTCTTCTCCCTGCACCTTCAAGGGTTTGCCGTCAACGATGAGATCAAAGGTTCCGGCTGCTGGGCTGGTTACGGTTACATCCGCTCCCCAAGCGTAATATTTTACGTTGCTAATCGCTGCTCCGGTTGGTGCGTTTTCGAGCCTTGCCGCTGCTTCGATGACTGGTTTATCTTTGAATTTTACCGATATGGTTTTAGTTTCGCTTGCTGCTATTTCAATTGGCTCGCTTGATTTGTAGACTTCTTCCGGCTCTGCAACGGGTTTCAGCGGATTGACCTTGACCTCGATGTAGTTTGCAAACGATTGAGATCGCATGGGTTGGTTTCGGTCGATTATTTCATCTGCGTCGATGACGTAAACACCGGATGGGATAAAAAGGACTAGCATAGTGCTTTTTAGTGTTGCTTTCCCCTGCAGATAGGCTTTGAGTGAAGCGATCAGGTTCATCCTTGCGGAAACTTTTGAAGAGCCTTGGAGGGTTGCTGATAATCCGCGGATTCGCTCTGGTTTGGCGGTTATAAGGGCAGATCCTTTTAGGTTTGCGGAAAGTCCTCTTACCCGCTCTGGTTCGCCAACGCAGAATGAGGATGAGCCGCGAAGGGTGGCGGAAAGCTCTACTATATTTGACGGTGCCAGCGTAACCTCAATTATTTCAGCGTAAAACGTCTGATCAGTTAGAAGGGAAACATGAAATATATCACCATATACAGTCATTCATATCCCCCTTTACAGATTAATTCCAGTTGCTACTGCTCGATAATAATAAGTTTTCGAGTTGTCAAGACCAGTAATTGTTTGTTCAAATTCACCCGGAGTAAGCAACGCTTGATGGAGTGTTTCAATGATTCCCGTTTCAAAATTTGGATCTGTGGTGTATTGGAAATAGCATTCTGCCTGTGGATAATCTCCTAATCCGCGAAGGTTGCCTTTTAACGTCATACTGTTATATTTAACTTCGACTGGCATTACTGTAGCTACGTCGATATATCCGAGTTCAAGGTTGACGATACCAGGAACCCGAGCTGCTCCATAGATTACTCCATGATTACAATTGGGAGTAGAATCTATTAATACATTACCAGTATCCTCATCGCAAGAATAATATGCAACTAATCCTATCTCATTGCCTCTAAGCTTTTTATTGCAACATAAAAGTGCTTCTTCTATAGTAAGAGCACGATTCCATAGCCCTATTTCATCAATAATGCCCGAGAAATAGCTAGTGTCATAAGTATAGTTTTTGTGTGTGCCTATTGTTAAACGTGCCTGTAGAGTTACCTCATTTACAGAAAAGGAAAACTCTTCGGTATCTCCATTAACAACAAACGTTATTTTGTTATTTGGAAAATCAGCAATAACAACTATAAAATAAAATATCAAAGGATCCAGGGGCTTCGAATATATAGCACTCCTTAGGTATGGTGCGGACGTAAGGCAATTATGATAATATCCAAGGGTGTTCGTAATATTAATTCGCGCATCGCCAATTGCCTCTCCATCTCTGTTGGTAGCGATTATTGGGCCGCTCCCTTGTACGCAGCACTTGAATGTAAAAGGTTGGGTTCGAGTAGATAAACTAATCTTTTGCCTACAGTCTACATAGTCATCTACTCCATCAAAACTAAGCGCGTACGGATTATTTAATGCCATTTTTCATCGCCCACTCTATTTCATTTTCTTCAAGCAAAATATAATCTCCGCACTTCGCATTTTCGTCATATTCTGTATCGCTGCATAAATACAAGCATTCAAAATGGTTGTCTACACCTGGTTTAGGAGTGACGTATACAATTTCCCACATCACGCCATGGTGCATAAATTTACTTCCGACTTTAAATTTATTCATTCTTTTTCAACTCCCAAACGTCGCCAATTTGACAGGGCATATTCTGATTCGCGGCATGAAAACAATCGTGAACGCGGGTTCTTGCGGATTTGAATTGATCGCTGTTGGTTGTGATGAGTTGTTTCAGCCATGCATGAAATTCATTTGCCCTTGTCGCGGAATTGAAATCAACCGCTACAGCAAGCGTTGGATCTCCGGCTTCGTTCGTGCCGTCATTTACCTGCGCTTCGTGTACTCCGTTTTCTGCTAGAATTTCGCGGATCTCTAGCTTCAGACTTTCGATCGCTTCGGCATTAACCCCAACGGAGGTTAAATTAACTACTCTGTGCATGATCAGTCCTCCTTGATTTTAAAATGCCCAGCAGGAAAACGACAGAAGTCGCCAATGCCAATTATTTTTGAAACGTCCAATGCCCCTCTGTACCAGCCATTCCCCGCGGTTGCTGCGTCCATGAGCATTACGTGGGTAACCTCGCCCCAATCGACGGTAGCTTGGGCGAATTCAATATCGTAAGCACTTGCGCAAACTGAGCCAGATTCCGCATCATCCGCTGCTGCTGCAAATGTAACGGGTAGTCTTGCATAAGCCGGATCTGATATTTCGTTTGAGAGCGATCCTGTCCTGCCAGGATCTGCCGTGAATAGCGCTAGGTACCAAGTCGCAGGCGGGGTATAGGTCTCACCTAAAAGATTAAAGTTTAATATTTTCTTTTCCGCGTAAGCGGTTTTTGCAAATTGCATTTAATCACCTCATTCAGGCATTTTAATAAAGTTTGGGCCCTCGATTCTGACAACACCTTTTCGGTCAGCATAAACCTGTCCGGTACAGCGTTCTGCAATGCTCCTGAGAGCCGCTCGATGAGAGCGAGCGTCCATGTAAAACCACGGTATAACGTGTTCTTTCAATTCCTCATCAACCCAATATTCCAGATCCGGAAAGTGGATTTTTGCATCTTCTAAAATATTGACTGCTCGGTCGTAAAGACTCGCGTTCTGCCAAACCTCGCTGTAGTAAGTAATTTCCTTCAGCATTTCCATCCGATCACGTGCTGTTGTGTCGGCATAGAGCGTTTTTTCTGGGATGCTCCAATCTCGGGTCCAGAATACACCCAAAGGCTGGTATTCTACTATTCCGGACGGCAGGACAGGACCGATCCAGGCCTTGACTTTGCGGTTAGGTTTCATGAGTTGGTGATATGGCGAATGGATATTTCCGGGATTAAAGCGGTCGTTTGCATTGATCAACCGGATGTCTATCTCGTTTGCGGTGATGTTACCGATCGGGAGGCTGCCCTGTGATGTTTCGCGTTCTTCAAGCAGAGACAAAAGAACTATGTCGTCGCCTTCGTAAAATTCAGATACGGAAGTAAAAAACTCTAGAATCTTGGCGTGTCTGCCGGGGTGCGACCATTTCTTTATCTCCAATTCCATGCGCGTAACATCGTAGAGCGTAGCCCCAGATATGCTTTTCTGCCAGTAGAGATCGAAATTATCTGTTACGGCTTCGGTATGGGCCAGGACATTGGTTTTATCATAGATTTTAACAGTGAAGTCAACCGGCCATTCACCGCGCTTGGAATCGCCGATAACTTTTAAACCGAAAACCGGGCGAGGGAGAAACCGTACGGTTATTCGCGGGTAAGGAAGCGAAAAGATACTGTCTGCTTGAGAAACTTTTCCGCTCCACCAACCCATCTGATACCGTCTAGCCTGCTCTTCTGTGTCGGGTGCTAGGTAGTAGGTTCCGTCTAGAATACAGCTCCCGTCCAAAGCAGCATACTTAAAAGCCGGCTCTTCAATAGAGTCGGCTGTTTGTTTTACCCATGAGATTCTTGCCCCACTGTTGGTTGTAACTTGGATTGATTGATCGATGTAGGGGTCAGTCCATGTTATTTCTATTCTTGCGCGGGCTCTTCGCTTTTGTCGTTTTTTTATCTCTTGAATATATTCTTTGCTTACCGGTAACATCTGACCGCCTCCAATTCAAGAGCAACCCCCGACCACTCCCAGTCATCACGGATGGTTTCACGGGTTGGACTGATCGGTCGTAAAATGACGGTGTATTCTTCCGCCACCCCTTGCCTGTTGACCGTGATCAAATTAAGCTCGCTGTGCAGGTCGTAGAGGGATTTCATCGTTTCGACATCCGGACCGTAAAGGAGGTCATAGGAGATTATCCATGCTGGCCGGACCCCGATCAGGTCGCTTACGATAGCCCCGGTAACGGTCTCTTGTTCTCGCAATATTTCTTTAAATTTGGGGGTAATTTTTCTGCCGCCGTGCGCCGGAAGGAGAACTTCTTTTCCTTTTAAACCTAGATAAACGTTACCCGGCTTCATTCATCACCCCTCCTTTGTGCTTCTGCGGTCCTGAATTGAGAGAGCGTTCTTTCTAGTTTCTTAAGCCCCAGATCGTCAGCGATCAGCGTTCCGACGTGTAGATGCACTTCTTCTCGCCTGTTGTCGTAGGCGTATGATGTAGATCCGCCGCCTGCCATCGCGTAAGCTGGCTGCGGTATCGTAAACTGGGATATTTTCTGCAACAGTTTTTCCGCTAGGACCTCTGCTCCTGTTTCCATCGGCAGGATTAATTCTCCCCGCTCCCTTGGTGGAGTATCTCCGACGATAGCCGCAGTTTCTCCGATTGCATAACCGCCTTTTTTCAGCGCTGGTAGTGGTTCAGCCATTACAAGA
>CALCRD010000219.1 GCA_937894355.1 uncultured Bacillus sp. | reverse complement strand
TTCCCGAGTGTTTAAGCAGTATGCTGGTAAAACTCCATCGGAGTATAGAAAAGAACATAGCCTAGATAAAACTTGAAGATAAGTTTTTTAAAAGAAGAAGGCCTTTGGGTAAAAGCCCAAAGGCTTTTTTATACCAAAACTAACCTTAAGTCAAGAAAGAAACCTAACTACATATTTTTCCGGACTTATAAATCAAAAACAGCCCATTTGGCTTTGGAACTATATAAAACCTACCTGGTGGTAGGCGAGATGCCAGGGGCAGTTAAAGAGTATCTGGAACAGGGAACATGATCGACGCCAGGGAAACCCAGTCTTTGATCCTAGATACGTACATTGCAGATATGGTAAAATTTATTATCCAGACAACTGAAGTTTTACTAGGAGCCGTGTACGCGGTCCGTACGCACGGTTCTGAAAGAGGGATGACGCTTGGTTGATCACCTAGCGTCACCCTACTTAATTTTTTTAAAGCAATTGTATAAGGGCTAACTCAGTTGCAAGAAGGTGCCATGAGCTGATAAGTTTCTTGAACTATCCGTCGCGAAGGATGATCGGACAAAGGAGAATATAAAGCTCCCTTTTCGTGGAAGCTGGGGGATAAAACTGGAGATTTTGTTCGCTTATCAACAACCGAATATGAATTTTCACCACTATGGATGAAAATCATCTTGCCAGGGGTGAATTTTCATGTTATACTCTTTTTGAGATTGAAAAAAGCGTTTCTGAAGGAGGGTTATTGATGCTTCGCGAGAACGAGTTTGTTGAGTTTAAAGCAATGCTGAAAGATGATATTGGCAAGGAAGTAGTTGCGTTTGCTAACACAACAGGCGGCACCATCTATATCGGAATTGATGATCAAGGTAAGGAAATAGGGGTTTTAGAGGTTGATGAAATCTACAAAAGGCTTACAAATATTATTCGAGATACTATTGTTCCGGATGTTGCTATGTTTATAAGCTACGAATTGCTAGCTAACGACATTATTAAGATAACGGTGAACGAAGGTTCTGCTAAACCTTATTATCTAAAAAAGAACGGAATGAAGCCTTCGGGTGTTTATGTTAGACAGGGCTCATCGGCTGTTCAAGCAAGCTGGGAACAGATCCGCCGGTTTATTAAATACTCCGATGGCGATATATTTGAAGATGCAAGAAGTATGAACCAAGATTTAACTTTTAATTCGGCCCAAGAAGAATTTAGAAATAGAGGGGTACCATTCTCCGAAGAAAAATACCTTTCCCTAGGTTTACGCAACGCCGAAAAATACCTTTTTACAAATCTTGCTTTGCTACTTTCTGATCAATGCACCCATACTGTTAAGGTAGCAGTTTTTGATGATCCAGCCAATACAATTTTTATAGATCGGCGTGAATTTGGTGGTTCTCTTTTTAAACAGCTACACCAAACCTATGACTATCTGATGCTAAATAATCGAACCGCTTCGGTTATCCGGGGGCTAAATCGTTTTGATACTATGGATTATCCGCCTGAAGCTATCCGGGAGAGCTTACTAAATGCCCTTATTCATCGGGATTACAGCTATAGTGGAAGCATAATCATTAATATTAATAAGGAACGTATGGAATTCGTCTCCATTGGTGGCCTTCCACCCGGCTTATCAAAAAATGATATTATTTTGGGTATTTCACAACCGCGAAACGCCAAACTTGCCCAAGTCTTCTTTAGACTAAAACATATTGAAGCTTATGGGACAGGTATTCGTAGGATATTCGATCTTTATGCTGATTTTGGGGTAGAACCCCAAATATCGGTTTCGGAAAATGTATTCCGGTTCACCTTACCAAACATTAATTTTCACAGGGAAGGGGTTGCTGAGGAACATAGGGGACCTATTTATGGGGCGAACCTAACAGTGTCGAAAATAACCGATCAAATGAAAAGGGTATTGGATTATATATCCGAATACGGAACGATGAACGATGCCGAACTTATGGAGCTACTTGATATAAAACAAACACGTGCTTATAATATTTCGAAGCAAATGGAAGAGCTAGGCCTGATAAAGATTTTAGGGCGCGGTAAAAACAAGAAATATGTTCTTCCTAAATAAAAAGAAGATGTTGTGGCGAGCTTGTGAGTTTGAGAAACCAGAATTGGATTTATTTTGCAATAAACTATACCAAAACGGGATCGAGTTTTAACAGCGATGGTCTTAGCATTCAAGCGTTCTTATGGCCCTTTGGGAAACAGTTTTCTGCGGGATGTAGTGTTCCCCTCGTTTCTTGCAACACAGCTGCATTTTTATCCCTAAGATTTGGATCTTAGGGATTTTAAATATCTAAACCGAACAATATACCCAAATAACCCCCGCTTGCATAACTTGATGCAAATTGATACGATGTAACTAATAACGCATTTTCGAGCAAGGTCTTGAAAACATAAGCTGTAGTGGGAAATACTAAAGGTGGATTTTAATGAGCAAGAAGTAAAAATAGCGTGGTCATTTCTGTAAAGAATGTGGTGGGAACTTGCCAAACTAAAAATTTACGGGGAAGAAGACGTCATATCTGCAAAGATGCCAATCATCGCCACCTAAAATGGCTAAAATAGTATTTCAAGACTAACACGACAATAACCCAAGCAAGGAAGAAATTGGCATCATTTCGCTCTAGAGGATCTCACACTTTTTTCAGTGGAATCATACATACAACAAACCCGAGAGATGTTGAGAGCAGGATCACAGAGCGCACAAAAGCAAGCTACGTCGTTCATTATGGTGGACTGATGGTAGATATGGATCCCATTACTAGTATAGCTATCTTATGGCACTGATAGTTGCTAACCCTCTTTAGCTGCAGGCCTTCTTATTGGTCAATAAATAATCCTAGCTGACGCTGCGATGGGAGATTGAAAGAATGCTGCGTGTTAAGTATTGCATTAGTCTTTATATATGCAAAAATACAAACTAGAATTTGACATGAGGATTCCTGCCAAGAACTTCGGCTTTGCCAATAAGATCCAATCCGTGCCTTGACGCTGTATATTATTGGAGGCAAGGATGCGAGACTTTAGAAAAGAAGAAGGGTTATTTGGGCTTGTCAAGAATATAATAATGATGTGAGATCCTGAAAGAGGAGTCAAAAATTACATGTCAAGCAGACTTTATTCATCCACAATGACAGGAGAGCCGTTTCTTTATTTTGAATTCAAACAGGTTGCCAAACTTAAAATGTTAGGGCTATCAGACAAAGAGATTAGAGATAAGGTCAAAGCAGAGAACCTTTTTCAATACAAAACCGGAAAAAGTGTAAATAAGGTCTTGCCCGCAGTTATGAGAAGGGTAGCAATTTTGGATTCCACTTTACTTAAGCTGTGTATTAGTGGATATGTCCAAACCAGCAAACTCATAGTTCTATACAGTATCGCTAAAACCAACCGTCTCTTTTACGATTTTCTACGGGAAACCTATGGAGAAAAGCTGCTTCTAGGAGAGCTAAGACTTCAGAGACGAGATCTTAATCGTTTTTTCACTAGCAAAGCAGAACAAAATGAGAATGTTGCTCAGTGGACAGAAAATACAATTGCTAAGCTAAAGCAAGTTTTTACAAAAATCTTGCTGGATGCAGGCCTGATGAGTGAAAAATACGAACTTACACCACCTATTATAGAAGCTCCCCTTGAGGATCATCTCAAGCAAAGAGGAGAGAGGCAATTTCTCAGTATGATCACAGGAGGAATAAAGTGTTGGACATCCATGAAAGATTAGATAAAATCTTAGATCTAATCCAAGGGGAGTCGTTTTTAGCAGGCAAGGGCCTAGGAAACGACATCGGTTTTTATATCTTCGATTATGATCCTAAAGAAGAACTAGTTGTCAGAGACCATGTTAAGTTTTTAAAGGACAAGCTCAATACCAACACCTCACCTACCAAGATCATCGAATTTGATCTCTATGAGCTGCTCCTTGGGATCTTAAAAAGCGAAAGAGTGCTCGAACAGATAGCTAATTTAGAAGCTGAAAGGGGATCAGAATACATTTTAGAAGCAATCCGCGATCTTGCAAGTCCCGAGGTTTATGTAAGTTTGATTGATGGAAAGACAGAAGAATCTCAAATAGTGTTTTTAACAGGCATAGGTAAAGTCTGGCCTATTGTGCGCTCCCACAACATTTTAAATAACTTACATCATATACTTGAGAACATTCCAGTTGTCATGTTTTTCCCTGGCATCTTTGATGGCACAGGTCTGCGCCTGTTTGGTAAAATAGATGATGACAATTATTATCGTGCCTTTCCCCTGGTGGCTAAGTAGGGAGGAGTAGCAGCATGGAAATTCGCTCAATGTTTCAAAAACCAATTGAAAGAGATATTCAAGGGGTAATCAAGGTAACACAAACAGACCAAGAAAATACGCTCCAAGAGCTCAGTGAATATGTTGTTACTAAAGAGCTTGCCAGACACTTTAGTACCTTTTTTCAGGCCTATCAAAAAGGAATTAGCAGTTACACTGATCAGATGGGTGTTTGGATTTCAGGCTTTTTTGGCTCAGGTAAGAGCCATTTCCTCAAGATCTTATCCTATTTGTTAGAGAACAAACAAGTGGGAGATAGAAGAGCTGTTGATTTTTTCGAGGACAAGATCAGCGATCCCCTAGTTTTGGCAAATATTAAACGTGCTGGGGAAGTGCCTACAGATGTTATGCTCTTCAATATTGATTCCAAGAGCATCTACAACACAAAAAATACCAAAGAGGCGATTATCCAAGTTTTCTATAACGTCTTCTATGAGATGCAGGGTTTTTATGGGGATAAACCCTGGATTGCTGAAATGGAAAGCCAGCTGGAGAGAGAAGGACTTTATCCTGCTTTCAAAGCTACCATGAAAGAACTCACTGGAATCCAGTGGGAGGAGGGAAGACGAAGAGTACTCTTTGATCGAGATAAAGTTGTAGAAGCCCTGGTGCGGGTACGGGGGATGAGTCAGGAATCAGCCAAAGATTGGTTTAACAGGGGCGATGAGAATATTTCTTTAAGCGTTGAAAACTTTGCCCGGAGCGTAAAGGAATACATAGATAAAAAAGGCAATAACCACCATGTTGTTTTTCTAGTAGACGAAATGGGCCAGTATATTGGTGATAATACCCAGATGATGCTCAATTTGCAAACAGTTGTGGAGGATTTGGGGGCTTATTGCCGTGGCAGGGCCTGGGTCCTCGTTACCTCCCAGGAGGATATCGACTCTATAGTTAAGATGGACGTTACAGGTAGGGACTTTTCTAAGATTCAAGGTAGGTTCAACACCAGACTCAGTCTCTCCAGCGCTAATGTTGATGAGGTAATCAAGCGACGTCTTCTTGAAAAGACCCAGGTAGCTCACCAGACTCTGGACCTTCTCTACAGGGATAAAAGTGCAGTTTTACGGAACCTAATTACCTTCAGTCAAGGAACCGCAGAGATGAAAAATTATGCTGATGCAAGTGATTTCAGCGAGGTTTATCCCTTCGTTCCCTACCAGTTCAATCTTCTGCAAAAGGTACTCACCTCTATCAGACAGCAAGGAGCCTCGGGTAAACATCTAAGTGAAGGCGAGCGTTCACTACTCGGTGCCTTCCAATTTGCAGCTAAGCAGTATTTAGCAAGCTCGCTTGGTGCACTGATCCCTTTTGCTTGTTTCTACGATTCCATAGAAGATTTTTTAGAGTCAGCTGTGAGCAGAGTTATCGCGCAAGCAAAAGAGAATAGCAATCTCAATAGCTATGATGTTGAGGTGCTTAAACTGCTTTTCTTAATAAAACATCTCAAAGAGATGCCAGCGCAAGTAGATAATTTGGTAACTTTAATGGTAACAAGTATAGACGAGGATAAGCTTGCCCTGAAGAAAAAGATTGAGCAGTCTTTGCGCAAACTAGTAGGGGAGACCCTTGTGCAGAAGAATGGAGATTTTTATATTTTCCTCACTGACGAAGAACAAAATATCAATCGCGAGATTAAGCGGGTTAGTATTGATCCCCACACAATTACCAGCAGCGTCGGTG
>CALCRD010000218.1 GCA_937894355.1 uncultured Bacillus sp. | reverse complement strand
CCCTAACCGGATTACGGTGAATATACCTGACCATAACTTAACAACTTAAGTGCCTGGCACCTATTATCTGTATATGCAGAAACCGCCTACCCCACAAGAGCCTAGGGGTTTAGCGGTCTCTTAATTTTCCTTTGTTGTTCTAATATATATTATTAGCTACATATTTCATAAGGTTAGAAAATATAAGCTTATTATTCATAAAGGTTTTCTTATAAAATAACTTCGTTGCGCAACATACCCATAAGGCTGGATGGGCTTCTTTACAATCTAATTCCCACTTCCCTCATGAATTGCAACAAATCAATATATTCAACTTTAAATTCTTCACATACGTTGGGGATTTTTATCCTATTTTTAATTTCTGCATTATATTTTTCCAGGGTTACTATGGTTTCCCCCAAAGCCAACCCATAGGCGCATAACCATGAATCTGCAGATGAAGCAAATTCTTCCTTAGCTGATGGCTTGTATTGTTCATTATCGTTGATGGAATTAATTATTATTTTATAAGATTCTATTACTTCCAGAGGCATATCTATGACTGTAAATTTGGCACTTTCCCTTTCATACCAGTCAACTAATATATCTTGACCTTTCAGTATCTCTTTCTGGATTTCTCCAATTATTATGATTTTGCTCGATGCTTTCTCAACCAGTTGCTCCCAGAAACTTGGAGCTATATCAAACGGGTATAATTGTCTATGGGCTGTCATAAATACGTTTGCGTCAATTAAGTATTTATCGCCCATAACTCATAAACTCCCCTTTAAAATGGTCATAAATTTTGGCGGAACCGCCCAGCAGATCAAACGCATAGGTATAACTGATATCACCGGATTCCGCCCCCTGGATTACAGCCCTTAAGAAACTATCACCTAAACGGGATTTGTTGGTAAGGTAGTAATCGCCACCACTAGATTCCGTATCCCTATCTCTTAATGCCATTTCAGTTTGCTGTCTTACCGTATTGACCACGTACTGAGCAATTTTACCCAGGTCATTAAGCTTAATCGCTACTGCCAGTTTACTAACATGAAATAACCCACTCAACTTCTCTATTTGTTCCATTTCGGGTTTGCTGTTATCCCATAATTCCTGAACATGAGACGCCGGGATTAAAAACTCTGCCGTTATCTTATTTATGTTTGTTTCACCATTGTCTTCATCGACGAATATATCATCTTCTTGCAATAAGCAGTGAATATATTCATGGATCAAAGTAAAGATCTTCCCTGTTTCACTATCCCTGTTATTAATGAATATAAGTGGTGCGATGTCGTCATATAATAAAAAACCTCTAAATTCCTTTACATTTAGTCCGCGGTGAGTATTAGAACCTACAATTCCGCTCTGCATAACTATGATCCCTTTGCTTTCAAGTTTCTCCCTGAGGTAGTTAAAAGCGGAGTTGTTGCTCTTATGTTCTTTGTACCAAAATTCATCCAGGCCTATATATTTTTTAGCAGGTAAAATATCTTCTTTACTCAAAGCGCCAAAATCATCGGGAATTAATTTTTCCCAGCCTTTTTCTCTGCGATATTCACTTAACCAATCCTTCTTTCTGCCCATATTATACAGGGTGTCTTGAAGCTCCTTACTGATTTCCGGTATTTTATTTCCAATTGTTCTAAATTCGGATTCTATTATATTAGTTTTCGGAGGCTTATCTAAAAACATATAGCCCAAAGGTACTCTTAAAAAGTTAGCCAAGCTTTCTACCTGTCGGAAGGTGGGATAGTCATCCAAAGATAACCAATCTTCGATCTTTTCGAATCGGCTTTTTATAGATCCAAAATCTCTTTGGGATTCCTCAATAGCCCATAAATATATTTCTTTGTTAATCTTTACCTTGTTTGCAGTGGCCATATGCTCGCCTCCTTTCGATATTCATAATATGTTAAAAAGCAAAAACAAGAATAGTTTTTTATAGCCCTATTGCCATTGTTGTTACCATACCGCCGGCCTCAATAAAATCTGCATCAACCAATCCGCCCAGAGCGTATCTTTGACTGTTTCCTCCCAGTAATCGTTGAACGAGAAGTTCAATGTATCACTGCTCCACCGGTAATCGCAAGGCCTCGACACAATACCAGCCCTAACCGGATTATGGTGAATATACCTGACCATAACTTAACAACTTAAGTGCCTGGCACCTATTCTGCTTGAAGCCACTGTTCAACAATACCGGAAAAGGTGTTCATTTTCACCGGTTAAAGTGTTTAATTTATGCGATCAAATTGTCCAATCTTACCCGGCGTATTCATGTAAACTGTGTTGTCAATGTTAGCAGTCACAGCTGTTACTGCAACAACCTCATCACCAACAGTAACATTGAAGTCATCCTTGGTTGCATCGGCTTTTGCTTCAGCCAGTGTTGCATCAACACTTGTCGTGGTAATGGCACTGCAGAACATCTTTTCTGTGTATGCAGAAACCGCCTACCCCACAAGGGCCTAGGGGTTTAGCGGTCTCTTAATTTTCCTTTGTTGTTCTAATATATATTATTACCTACATGTTTCACAAGGTTAGAAAATATAAGCTTATTATTCATAAAGGTTTTCTTGTGTTTTTGTTACTTCATAAACCGTACATACTGTTTTAAATCATCCCCGTTTTCGGTGATGTCAATATAACCTTCGTTTTCATAGAATTGGCATAGTTTTTCAATACGCTTGCACTCAATAAGGATAAGCCTTCCACCTACTATATCCCTGGCACTGCCTATTAAATTATAGCAATCTTGGAGTATCTTTTTTCCGTTAATAACTGATTTATCATAATCAGAAAACCTACCAAGTTGTCCAATTAAATAGGCCACAACATTTTCATCCTTGTCAGCCAGTTTACCTAGTTTCCTTTGAAGGGTTTTTGACATAGTATCTATTACTGGAATTCTTATTGTTTTTATAGCTAATGAAAAGAATGCCACCACTTTGAGTTTGCCTGTTTCTTCTAGGTAGCCTTCATCAAAATAAACATAAGTCCTGCATTTATCCCGTTTTTCATATTCGATAGCCTTATCCCTTATGAAATCGGTAATTTCCTCATCTTGATCACAACAAAAAAGAGAGAACGCATCTCTCCATAAACTTTCATCTATGCCTTCAGTTTCAATTAGGCTTTGGAGCGAAGTGTATTCAATAATCTTTCTTCTCTCCTTCTCATATCTGCAATGACATTTTTGGAGTTTATATTTAAAGGTTCCATGTTTTGAATACCTTTTTCCAGTCTTTCAACGGTCTCTCTTTTTGTTATGGCAAAATCTTTAGAAAATGAAATTGTAGCCATGATATCACCTCTTTCAGTCCGGCTATCTTACCTTCATGATATAGTAAAAGTAGTCGTGAAACAAGATTTTTTGCAAATCCAGGTAGTTATCGGCTTCTATTATTTTTATTATAGCCAATTTGCCCCGGAAAGACTCAATTCCACCTTTCCAAAACAACTTAAGTGCCTGGCACCTTATTTCTGTGTAAAGTGGTTAAAACAACGAAAGCCGCCAGAAATGGCGACTCTCTTTTTTAGATATCATCTTTATTCCAAGACATGATATCACTACTATCATATGCTGTCAAGGCTAATTTATTGCATGCATAGATAATGCTTTTGGGCAATTATACCATACCCGAAAAAAGTTAACTTTAGTAT
>CALCRD010000217.1 GCA_937894355.1 uncultured Bacillus sp. | reverse complement strand
AAATCTTCGATAAAAATAATTTGGTGGAATATTATTATGATTGGTATGCCGGCAACGGTACCATATTTCAAAAATTTCACGCTCATTATCATCCAAATGATACACCCGAGGAAGTAAAAAAGTTTGATCCTTGGCATTGGCATGTGCCTAAAGATGCAAAAGAGAAAGATGGTCAACGAGTACCAGGCAAGGTAGGCTACACAATTGACGATGTACTTGAAGAACATGTGCTACCACACATACTTCGATTGAAACGCTCTAAAAAGTAGAAAGTTGGTTAAGGAACAAAACCAACTTTCTTTTTTTATTAGTCTCGTATATTTTTACAATTTAACGGGGCTTTAGTTGAATAACAGTCTTCAACAATCTGGCCCTTTTAAGAAGATAGTTTCCTCTGCTTCTTTTGCTAGGTTATTTTTTTATAGATGATGGTAATGTTTCCTGTTTATCTAAAACTACCTATTTTTGCTTTTTGATGTTATCGCGGAGGATATCGATCATTTCCCTGGTTTCATCAAGATGCCTGACCGTCTCTTCATACTGTTGCGAAGCCACGCACATAAACAAAATATCAATCACGTGGAGCTGGGCAATCCGTGAAGAGGTCGCGCCACTTCTAAAGGTTGGCTCTTTTGTTGCCGAGGTGTACAATCTAATATCTGCTAGCTCCGAAACTACTGAAGTTCCATATTTGGTTAAACTAATCGTCTTGACACCCTTCATATTTGCTAGCTCGAGGATTTTTGCCACCTCAAAAGTATTCCCGGAAAAAGAAATCCCTACGACAACATCATTTTTGTCGGTATTAGCAACTAATGTAGCTGCCATATGGATATCTGAAAAAGCCGTAGCATTTTTATTAATTCGCAAAAACTTTTGCTGAGCATCCTTGGCAATTATACTCGAAGCACCCACTCCAACAAAGTGCACAGTTCCTGCGTTTTTGAGTGCATGTACTGCTTTTTCTAATTCATCAATACTCAAAAGCTCTGCCGTCTCTTGAATCGTTTGGATACTGTTAGAGCTCATCTTTCTAATAATCGATGATGCTGATTCATTAGGCTCGATATCTCTTACACTTTGTTCACCTGATTTTTGCAAATCACCGGCAATCCGTAATTTTAAGTCTTGAATCCCTTTTAAATCAAGCGATTTACATAGCCTGATAACCGCTGCACCACTTGTACTGCTTCTTTTTCCAAGTTCGCTGGCTGTTAAGGAAATGGTTTCTTGCGGATTTTCTAAAATATATTTGGCGATCTTCTTTTCCGATGGAGGCAGCTTTGAATGCATTTCCGCAAGCATCACAAGGCCCCCGCTCATATATGACAAGTGCATCACCACCCTTCACTATTCTTTTCGACTAACCTAAAGAGATTTTTTCAGCACATGAAATCTGCGAGTAATTTCAAATCCTACTTTTTTGTATAGATAACCGGCATTAGTTTTTTCTCCTGTTCAAAGGAACCATGCACTCAAAAGGTCCAAAGCGATCTGGAATGATTAGTGGCGCCTACTGTTTTACTGGCATATATTTTTCCAAAACCGTCTGCGATGACACCAATTGTTTTGGTCCCACCCCCATCAATACCTAGAACATACATAGTATGTAGATCCTCCAAAAATCGATATTCGTTTCATTGTTTCATAATTTTATTATAACTTCTAAAAATTATATTTCAATAATTTATATTATTTTTTAAAATAATATTTCATGTTTTTTATTTCCAAATTTCAACGATTGGATTTGCGAGAAAAATAAAAAAAGAGCTCTCACATTGACGATTAACCAAATGTGCAAGCTAATATCTATGAACCAAGTTTTGCTTCTAGCCAGGTGGTTAGGGGTAGGAATGTTTGGCGGATGGGGTTTAGGGGGTTGGGGATGGTTATTTGTAGAGCTTGGGCTATGGATAAGGTGGTAGCTATGGTTAGGATTAGGATGAAGATAAGGCATTCCTTTTTCATGTTTCTTTTCAGTAGATTAGCTATTTCTACTTTAGCTAAAAAGATTGCTCCGATTAGGATTCCTGCACGAACCACCAAAGCGAGTTAATGGCCGTTAGTTTCTCCTTCGACATGTTTTCAACATAATTCGACCATATTTTCCATATTGATATAGTTTATAATAGTAGGGTTAATTGTGTACGGTAGGGTATGTCAGTGGGTATTATTTGAGGCGGTGCTGAAGTATGGGTGAGAAAAGTTTGATTTTTTTCGATATAGATGGGACTTTGTATGACGATGATAAGCAGGTCCCCGCTTCCACTAAAGAAGCGATTTTACGACTTAAACAGCTGGGCCATATTGTGGCGATTGCTACTGGTCGGGCTCCGTTTATGTTTAAGGAGCTGCTTGAAGAGTTAGGAATTGATACATATGTCTGTTTTAATGGACAGTATGTGGTTGTCGAAGGGCATGTTATTTATACGAATCCACTCAGGTCTGATGATTTGCGTGCTCTTACAGAATTTGCAGAAGCGAACGACCAACCGGTTGTTTATATTGATCAATCTGATATGAAGGCCAATGTTCCACACCACAATTTTATTGTTGAAAGCATTGATTCATTGAAGTTAACGGTTCAAGCGACTCATGATCCTGATTATTTTATAGGTAGGGATATTTTTCAAGCATTAATATTTTGTCAGGAACATGAAGAAAAAGTTTATGAGGAGAGATTCAAAGATTTCCATTTTGTCCGTTGGCATGCTTTATCGGTTGATGTTGGTCCTACGGGCGGCACAAAAGCGCTGGGGATATCAAAAGTGATGGAGCATTTAGGGATTTCTAAGGAACACATTTATGCTTTTGGTGATGGCTTAAATGATATCGACATGCTTGCCTTTGTTCCTAATAGTGTGGCTATGGGGAATGGCAAAGAGATTGTCAAAAAAACAGCTAAATATATCACCAAGTCTGTTGATGAGGATGGAATTTTACACGGATTAGAATTAGTCGGATTATTGTAAAAAAATTCTAGCATTTCCAATAAAACTATATACTTTCACCATAAATCGTCAACATCCACATTCATTTGTGGGTTTATAATAGATAAGTGAACACCAAGGGCAAAATCACTGAAAAGTGATGACGCAAAGCTATAGGGACCTCGGTTAGGTAAGCTAGGTCAGCCAGCTACC
The DNA here is from genome assembly GCA_937894355.1 of uncultured Bacillus sp. Lineage (GTDB taxonomy): Bacteria > Bacillota > Bacilli > Bacillales > Cytobacillaceae > Bacillus_BU. Next base: position 79 of record CALCRD010000217.1, on the reverse strand, counting down.
ATCAAATCAAATCATAAAGGAGCTGAGTTTGATGTCAAACAGTTATGATTTTACACCGGAACAACTAATGCGCAGGAAA
>CALCRD010000216.1 GCA_937894355.1 uncultured Bacillus sp. | reverse complement strand
ATGGGCAAAGGAATTTAATCTTTGGCTCTTGAATATGGATGTACAAAAAAAGTTTGCACAAGGCGGGGGCGTGCCAGTAAGACGAGACTTTATTGATAACCCCGAAAACCTAAAAGGTATTTCTCCTTCAGTTGCTGTTGCGTTAGAGAGTCTTAGTTTGCCTGATGTCAAACTAATTAGTACTGATACAAGGGCTAGAATTATAAGCAATGCGGAAATGGCCAAATTAAATAAGGTTACATGGGATGGGTACATTGAAATAATTAACGGACAAAAAACAGCAGAACAGGTTGCTAAAAAGATCAACGTACAATATATGAAAGGATTAGCAGCTGAAAGAAAATAATTGGAGAGTGATTTTGTTGAAACTTCGTACTGTATCGACCTTAACGGATTGGACAACAGTAGCGGGTTGCTGGGGAAAAGTCGGTGTTTATCGTATCTTTGATTATCTGAAAATTGCAGGGATTACAGATGTGTACTGGCGAGTATTTAATGGTGGATTAGCAATGTATCCAAGTAATGTGGCGCAGGTTCAGGATAATTATGTTTATGATGAACGGAAGAAACAAATGTTATACCCTTTGCCGACTATGAGAGCAGAATACTTAAAGGCGATAGATTTTAACCAATATGATCCTATTAAGGATGCAGTTGAAATAGCTAAAGAAGTAGGAATTAACTTATATCTATGGTATACAATCTATGAAGATGATCACGGCGGACCTTGTTTGAGTGAATTCGCACGGAAACACCCCGAATATTGGCAGATGGATAAAGAAGGTCGAAGATATAGAGGAACTCTTGATTTTTTCTATGATGAAGTTAGAGATTATAAAATGAAAATAATCGATGAGTTGCTTTCGTATCCAGCTCAAGGCCTTTTTCTTGATTTCGTTCGTCATAACGCATGTCCTTCTGCTGACCAAAATGGAATTCACCGTTTTGGGTATAATCCGGAAATTCGTAGTTTCTATAAAAATAATTTTGGTAACGACCCAGCTAATTTAGCCCCAGACAATAAAGAATGGCTTTCCTTTAAACAAGATATTATGACATCTCTCATTAAGGATATTAAAAGAAAAATGGATAAAACTCATACTTATAAAGAACTATCACTAATGTTATGGCCAATAGAAGATTATGTAAGGTGGGGTTGCATTGATTTGGCAACTCTCACATCAGAAAAGATCATTCAGATGTTAAATATACCTTTAACCCGAATGAAGCCTTTTCCCAATATAATATGTTGAAATCACAGGTAAAAAATAATTCTGTAAAAATTCTACCGGGAATCTGTTGCTATAATGCAATGTATCCTTCTAATATAGATGAATATGTCGCCTTTGCTGAAAGTAAAGGTATTAAGGAGCTTATGATGTATGAGGCGGACGCTCTAGCTAGATATAATCTTACAACAACAGTTAGGGCTATTAATCTAGATACTCCTAATTATAAACGAGTTATGACCGCTTACAGAGTCAATACAGATGACATAAAAAAAATCAATTGGGAAAGCATTCCAGAGCACACAGAGTTTCTTTTTGATAGTGGAAAAAAGATGGAACATAAGCCTTCTGAAAAAACATCAGTACAGATCGCGTATAACGATCATGAGGTAATGTTTAAATTCACATGCCATGATGCTAATATGGATGTTGCTTTAGCCCCAGCTACCGAGCGCCCTGAGGTCCAGTATTATCTTGATGCACTTGGGCCAAGAAGTTTTGAATTTTATATAAATTCATGCAACCTTTTCCTAGATCCTCAACATACTCACCAGGATTATTTTAATTTTGGCTTAACACCCAAGAATGAGACAACTCAGCAGACCTTTGTAAAAGAGGATTGGATGGGGGAATGGGAACAAACAGTGGATTTGTTCGAGGGAGGATGGGTTGGAATATTTAGGATTCCTTTTTCTACATTAAATGTAAGAACTCCGACTAAAGATGATACATGGGGAATTAACATTATCCGAGGAATCCGTGCTAAAGAAGAAACTAATATATGGTTCTATAAGATTTGGACTAGGCCATTTCCTGCTGATATGGGTCATTTACAATTTAACTAATGGGTTAGGAGGATGGTTTAATGAGAAAGTCGTTAGTGGTTTTCATCTTGGTATTTTGTTTCGGTATGCTCTCTTTAGATATTTCAAAAGCAGAAACTGTTTCGAATTTAGCCTTAGGGAAAGCTGTGTATACTTTACCAGTAGCAAGCCCTGATAAGAATTTTTATAAGTCCATAACAGATGGCGATAAAAAATCTTTTGCAAAGTTTGGAGGTTGGTCTAAATATTGTTTAATTGTTCTAGATCTTGAGAGAGCAGATTTTTTGGACGAAGTGAGGATTCATTCAAATACTATTAAGGACTATAATGGAAGTTGGGGGAACTTAAAACCGCATTTTGCACTTTACATTGGCAGGAATGTAGATGAGCTCAATTTTTGTGGGGAAGTAAGACACTCTGAAAATTTTGATGTTAGCTCGGCTGAAGCAAATAAACCATACCTTAGTTTTGGTAACTTAAATGCTTTCGGACGATATGTTGTAATATATAGCGCATGGGCCTGGGGGGGCAATTTGTATGAAATTGAAGTATTAAAGGAAGAAAAAAAGGAGAGAAATGAAGCGAAACCTTCCATAGCTACAGTGAGTTTAGAAGAAATTTGGAATAAAGATGTTTCGCTAAGCAGTTGGTTTCCTATGAGTACCGAAGTAGTTACACCACATATAAAATGGGCAAAACCAGCTAGTGTGGGCCAAGTGAAGGCGCTCTATTTCTCTCATAAAGGTCAATTTAGAGATATAGCTGAACTTAATCAGAGGATGGATCTTGATTGGGAGTGGGTCCCCATTATCTTAAATTCAACAGTTGATAAACCAGAGGTATCTCCAATTAATATTGTGGAAGAACGAATTATAATTGAAAAGTTAGCAAAAGACTATGATGTGATCATTTTAGGAGCCAGTGTGAGATGGGCAGACTTACCGGAAAAGGTAAGAGAGCTTATTTTGGCAGAAGTTGAGAAGGGAACTGGTTTAATATATGTGAATCCACTTGAGGAATGTTTGCTTCCTGATATTGAGGAGCCTCTTTCTAGAATGTATAACGTCAAGGAATCAAATATAAGTTTAATCAATAATTTTAATTTGGAAAAGGTTAGTTATATGGTCCCTCTTAGGGAAGATCTGCTATCTTTGGGTAAACACGGTTTAGGAACAATAGCTCTTTTGAAATATGATAATTTGTTAGTAAAGAGTAAGCTGAATTTTGGGGGAAGCGCTTTGCTTCCGGAGTTCTTCCCATATTCAATGATCCCATCTCCGGCTGAAAATTTCTTTGCGTTTTTTGCGAATTTAATTTATCATGTAACAAACAAAAAAGCAGCAATTCAAATAACTGATTTATTAATACATAACCAAATGTTAGAAGTGAAAGTTAATGGTCAAATGACCGAAAACAAATTAGCAGGTCTATCTATAGGTTTGGAGCTGAGAGATAAAAATTATGATATCTGTGACGAATTTTCGAGCTATCTCGATTCGAGCAAGAAAGAAAGTGTAATAGTTGCACAAGGTGAGGAAGGCTTAACAGTTCAAATACCACTTCAAAAAGTTTTTTCTACCATCAGGAAAGGCGATAATTTTATTAATATTTG
>CALCRD010000215.1 GCA_937894355.1 uncultured Bacillus sp. | reverse complement strand
TGACTAAACAAGAAGGGGACTCAATCGATGAAGTACAAAGTGGTCTTATTTGATGCAGATAATACGCTATTTGATTATGACCAGGCTCAAGAAGTTGCGTTCCGGCAAGCTTTCCACGAATTTAATCTTGATTATAGCGATGACTGGTTAAGCAGATACCGGTTGATTAGCGAATCCCTTTGGCGTAGACTGGAGAATGGCACTATTCTGGCAACAGAATTGAGATACAAAAGGTTTGAAGCGCTTTTTGAAAACAGACTGGAGGTTGATCCGGTCAGTTTTAGCGAATCGTACCTGGACAAGCTTTCGGAGGGCAGGTTTTTGCTGGAAGGAGCACAGGAAGTCGTGGCAGAATTAGCCCTAAAATACGAGCTCGCCATAGTAACCAACGGCCTGAAGGGAGTTCAACTGCCCCGCTTTCAAGGTTCTCCCCTGAGTAAATTTATTAAATCCCTGATTATCTCTGAGGAAGTTGGCTACAAAAAATCGGATGCCGGCATATTCGATTGTGCCTTAAGGGCAATGCAGCATACCGAGCGGTCCAGTGTGATTATGATTGGAGACTCCTTAACATCAGATATTAAGGGTGGTTTCGATTATGGCATTGATACCTGCTGGTATAATCCCAGTGGGGCCGCTAACCAAAGCGGGATCACACCTAATTACGAGATCAAGCACTTGAATGAGCTGTTGGGTATACTCTAAGAGTTTTTGCATCGCGGAAATCAGCGATGGATTGCATGGGGAATCTTATGCCGAAGGTGGCTGGAATTGCAGGTTTAGCAATTATGGTGATGATGTGCCGGAAGAGGCTTGAAAGATCTGAGGTGCAAAATGAGCGAAATAGATGATTTGATTAACGACATTTCCAGCATGTATAGAGAAAAAGATAATGGCCCATTTCCTTATGAAAGTATAAGGGAAATTCAAGCGGCTTTTGGCGATGAGTTCAAGAAGCATGCTCCGGATGAAATATTGACTGCCGATCTAAATACTTATTGGATGTTTATTGCCGGCTTGGCTTCAGGCGGGGTAAGAAGTATCCTGCTATCATTATCACGATTTCTTCAATAACTTTTTATTGTATGATGACTTGCGTCGAATGCTTTTGAATGTAGTTAAAGTATATGAACTGAAAGATAAAGAGCGGAGTTGAGTTCATGATAAGCAAGGAATTTCCAATATTAGAGTTTGACGGAGTATCAGAGAATATTATTGAGCCTTCCAAATTCATCAAGAAAATAGATATGCCGGAACAGGTTATAATGTGTTTCTATAGCGAGGTAATTGAAAAACTAGCTGAAGAAGGAAAGCTTAAGGAAATTAAAGCTCTGCACTCTCAGATCGGTAAGCATCCAGTCTATGAGCTAGAGCATAATGATAACAAGGTCGCCGTTTTTCATCCAGGGGTAGGAGCGTCACTTGGAGCAGGTATTATGGAAGAAGTCATTGCTTTGGGAGGCAAAAAGTTTATTTGTTGCGGTAGCGGTGGCGTGTTAGATAAGGCCATTGCTGCAGGTCACATTCTTGTGCCTACTTCTGCAGTAAGGGATGAAGGTACGTCTTATCACTATGTTAAACCAAGCAGGGAGATTTCCGCAAATGGTAAGGCAGTAAAAGCAATAGAGAAGATCCTAAAAGGACACAAATGCAGCTATATGCTGGTGAAAACCTGGAGCACAGATTCATTTTATAGAGAAACAAGAGATAAGATGAAGTTAAGAAAAGAAGAAGGGTGTTTAGCAGTAGATATGGAATGCTCTGCCTTTTGCGCAGTTGCAGAATATAGAAATGTTATTTTTGGTCAAATGATTTACAGTGGCGATGATATTAGTTGTGAAGAATGGGATTCGCGTAGCGGGGTTGATAGGAGATTCATTAGAGAATCATTATTTTGGTTTGCAGTAGAGGCAAGTCTCGAGTTATAACTGCTAGGTTTGTCCTGACGGCGCAAGCTGCGTTGGCAAATCCACAATGTCGGGAATTCTTTTTAGGGAAGAAAAGACGTACCTTGTTTTGGAAAGTGATTTGCTTTGGAACGACATATATAACACACCTGATGATGATTATCGAAACTATCGAGAGCTTTGGTTAAGGCTTTGCAGCAATATCTCACAGATTGGAATGCCTGTTGTGTTATGTGGGTGCGCTGTCCCTAAACAATTTGAAATGTGCAATGGCAGAAGGAGCTTTTCATCCATTTACTATTTGGCAGTTGTAAGCGACGATGACGTTTTAGAAGAACGTATGCGCCGTGGTAGAGGCGTTACAGCTGAGAGTTGGATAAAAAGCTCGCTTGACTTTAACAGATGGCTCAAGGAGCATGCTAATGAAACCATTCCAAAAATACCAAGCTCTCTCCAGAAGAAGGTGCCAAAGTTGCAGAGGCATGGATTCGTGAGTGCATGTCAAATAAAAACTGCAGTTATTGAACGGGTTATCTGCGCTGGTAGATGGTAATGATTAAGTGAGGTTTTTGATATGAAATTGGCAACGAACAGGCTGATTTTGAGGGAGTTTGAAACAGACGATTTTTTGTCCGTACATGCATATGCGTCAGAGATTGATAACGTCAAGTATATGATATGGGGTCCAAATGATGAAAAAGCAACAGAATCGTTTATCAATAATTGCATCCAATGGCAGAACGAATCGCCACGTTTAAAGTATGATTTCTTACATAAGAGTTATTGGAAGCAGGGTTACATGCCGGAAGCGGCAAAGGCCTTATTGTCTTTTGGCTTTAATAAGCTAAAACTTCATAGAATGTTTGCATCGTGCAATGCAGAAAACTACGGTTCATACAGGGTCATGGAAAAATGCGGTATGCGTAGAGAAGCCCACTTTATAAAAAACAGACATGGAAGAAAAGGTATCGATGCTGAATGGCTTGATGAATACATTTATGCAATTTTAGATAGTGAATGGTGCAAGGTGATGAGACAAAATGGAGTATAGATATTGTGAAAGAACTAATTTTGAGGATTTTTCAAGTGGACGAGTTTTTTATCATGGGGCTGGTATTACAAATTTTCCGGTAAGATTAGTTCAGGAGATATTTAGCCGGTGCTTAAGTTATATCGAAAATAAAGGCGATGTTTGTATATATGATCCTTGTTGTGGCGGAGGATATTTATTAACTGTGCTTGGCTTTCTGAATCCAGAGCTAATTAGTGTGATTATAGGCTCGGACATTAATAAAAGTGTCATTGAAATTGCAGCCAAAAACCTTGGCTTGTTGTTCAAAGAAGGAATTGATGCAAGGATCGGAGAGTTGAGGGAATTACATAATAAGTATAATAAAAGCTCCCACCTGGAAGCTTTAGAGAGTGCTGGCAGGTTTGCAAGTATAATCCAAAAGCGTTCATTAAAAATGAAAGTCAGGACGTTTCAAGCAGATATTTTGGCGGACTATGCATTAATGGATCAAGAACTTAAGGCGGATATTGTTGTTACTGATGTACCGTACGGAAATTTGGTTTCGTGGGAAGGACAAGATAATATGATCGATGCTTTACTAAAAAATATTAAGCCGGTTCTGAAACGGGATTCAGTTGTGGCAGTATGTTCTACGAAAAGACAGAAAATAAATGTTGCTAGTTATTTAAGACTAGAAAAGCAGGATGTTGGAAAAAGAAAGTTTGAAATACTAAGAAGGGCCGAGAATTAGGGCGTGAATGTGCAATGTGAAACCGCAAATGAATGTTTTAGTTGCTATGTGGTACGTTGGGGGGTAAGAGGTTTTGAAAAACAGAGTTGTTCTTTTGATAGCATGCATCAACATATTCCTGGTGCTAGCTACTTCGAGAGTCTCTGCAAACTCTTCTTGGCATTGGCTAACTGTAAGCCCGATGACGGTTTTGCCGTTTGCTGTTATTTTCACGCTTCTTATTGAAACCGTTTCAGTAGTTAAGTTTGGCAAGGTGGCCAATGCCAAGAAAGCTTTCTTGATGGTAGGTCTGGCCAATTTATTATCATTTATTGCGCCCTATTTGGAACGCGCATATCGTTTTATTCCTACAAGTGGCGGTTTTTCAATCAGTGCCGCCTTTAACAAGGGTCCATATTATATGATCCTATTTGGATACCTGGCATTGACTGTTATCGTAGAATTGCCAGTAGTATATCTGATGCTCAGGAAAGAGTCTCTAAATAAAAAGAATCTACTCTTATCGATTTTACTGTCTAATATCGTAACAACATTACTCGTCGCAGTTATCGAACGGGTTTTATGCACTGGTAGATGGTAATACTTGCGGGTGGGAAGTGACTCAGTTATGATGGCTGATTATCGAAATTCGAAGTGGGCTGCAGAAATTATTGAGTTACAAAGTGATGATGGATCTTGGGGCTACTTTCATAGGCTGAGCGATCCTTCCAAGCGTAATCCAATAACTACTGAACAAGCCATAAGAAGACTGCAGATATTAGGATTCACAATAAATGACAAGCCCATAATTAAGGCTGTCTCCTACATGCAAGACTGTCTGGTAGGGAAAAAAGCAATACCTGATCGAAGAGAAAAGCTTCATAATTGGGATATAT
>CALCRD010000214.1 GCA_937894355.1 uncultured Bacillus sp. | reverse complement strand
AGAGGTGATAAAAAAGTGCATGAAAGACTCTCATAAGATAAATCCTCTTTCTCCATCTGCCTGGAATCGCTATAATTGGGTAGAGTATAAACACCTCTAACTTGGATATCCAACCAAGTAGAGTCTGAGAATTAACAATATAACTAGTTTTCTTTATATCATTTTTAATCATAACCACTTTGCCCAAAATACATTCTATATCAACCTTCTCATCATACATATGTGTATGATCTCCTTTAATAATATAGGTACCTTCATCTAACACATGGATTACCCTATGGATAATTAAGTAATCACGTTTTTTCGGTTTGAATACTACAATATCACCAACTGCATATCTAGCTGAAGGTAAAATATCAACCTTTTCATTTTCATGAAGCATTGGCATCATACTATTACTAGCTACTTTTATAGTTGCTTCAAGATTATGTTTCAACCGTCTCTTAATAACCATAATTAAAATCTTCGTATCCATACAGTTTAATCCCTTCTCCTTATCTCTAATCAATTAGCATTTGGAGACTGCCGATAAGACGTAGCACAAGACCGTAAGTACTCTTTATAATGAAATTTCTTTATCTGGCAGCTCCCATCGGTCATAAAAATATCTTTATATTCCAACCATGTTTTTGCCAAACATCCTCTTCCACACCATTGCTTAATCTTACAACTTTTACAATTCTCAAGCTTATAAATCCGTTCTTGTACTAATCCTAAAAAATTAGACATCTTTAGTCCGTAAGCAATATCTATTAATGACTGATACTGCATATTACCTAGTAAAAATAAATCGTCGACACACAACTGACATGGATAAACGGAGCCATTAGAAGCAATTCTTGGACTGAAAGTTATTCCTTCCTTTAATACATAGGGACAACGTTCCTGTAAACCGCAAACTACCCCACCCATAATAGGCTTTCTGATATACTCAGTTATATGTCTTTCAATATGTTTTGACATATTTATAATTGCTGTTGTATCTATATCCTTGAAATCCTTTTGATTTGCCCGTCCCATATCCTTTATCGTTGCAAAAGATAGGATATCAATAGGTAGATTATTAAAATATTGGATCATTTGATGTGCACGGTTGATGGTACTTTTTCTCAAATGAACACGGATATGAATTTTCCCGATAAATTCTGGGTCTTTTTTAAGTTGTTGTATCAAGCAAATATTCTTATAAAAAGTGTCCTTTCCGCGATATAGGTCATGATTCTCTTCATTGTAATCATCAAATGTAAGCTGTATTATACAGGGCTGTTTCCTAATCACCTCCATATTTTCTCGTGTAACAATGGTAGCATTTGTAATAATTATAGGTAAGAGCTTTTTTGAGAATGTCAATTCTAGAAAATCATTTATTTGGGGATGCATGAAGGGCTCACCACCAGAAATAACTATTTTTTTAACAGAATTTTCTACTACTTCATCTAATATCCCTCTAAACATATCAATATTCATATGTGTAACTTTATTTATACCCGAATCATTATAACAATAAGTGCACTTTAGATTGCAAGTAGAGGTAATTTCAATATATGGTTGCCCTATTACAAATTTATTTAACATAAACTATGCTTCTTTCAAAATATTTTTGCTAATCAAGGTATTTATTATTTCATTATAGTCATTTTCAAGTTGTTCACGTGTAAGAATTACATTTTCGTTCTCATCTTTCTCATCGTTCTCATCATTCTCATCAAGGTTCTCATCATTATCTTCATTATCCTCTAAGTGCTCATCAATATCTTTGCTTTGACAGTTAAAGAAAAACTCCACATAATCACTTTGTCCCTCAGCAATCGTTTTATTTATAGTCATACGATAAGCCATAACAGCAGTCTTATTCAGAACAAAAGTCAGTCCATTTACTTCATCATAAACCACAGCATCCCCATCTGGGAACATATCCATTGATATCTTGTCATTTTCTACTAATGTTTTACATTTCATTAAAATCCTCACTCCTTATTATAAATTTAAAAATCGAAAATGCGGTACTCCTTTGTTGCGTTTTACATGCTCACTCAAAGTCAAATAAATGGTTTATTTCATGCGACTGGTTACCCGTAATAATGGCCGTAAGTGCAACTTCTTCCTGTATCTGAATGTCCTTTATAACAATAGGCATCTGATATTGAATGTCCACTATAACATGATGACGCCATCGCTTTCATATATTTAAATAATTCATCATCGGTAAATACTAGAATTTTTGGTTTCTCATACAGCATATTAACACCTCCTTTCAATAATAAAAGGAATACCGCATTTTCTTATAACATAGAGATACAGGCGGACCTGCATTTCTTGTGTTGATGCAATAAACAGGAAGTACAATTGTTGTCATATTCATCAATTTTATATTGAATAGCAAAATCAACATGTCGTAGCAGATCCATATATAACGTCTTAAACGAGTTATACCCACGAAGATTTGTAGAGTACATATGCCCAGTAGCAAAGCATCTTATGACATCTAAATTTGGTTTTACATCAACTACAGGGGTACACTTCGTCATTGTAAAGATATCCGGTTCATATATAGATAATAAACGAAGGTGAGAATCAGAAAATATGCAGGATGGAATACGATTACAATCACAACTAGTTTTAATATTATGAGTGAAAGCCCAACCTAAAAACTCCATCACAATATCGATATATTCCCTATAGAAAGCCCATGTATCGCTTACCTTTTTCCCTGGAACAGCAACCGACCAACGTATTTTTGAAATTGAATGATCAAGAACAAACTTCTTGAAGTACGATATATCCATATAAGGTTTATATATATTGATTCCCATAACAATATTTTTTTTCACCTCAAGCAGCTTCGACACATTGTAGGATATCTTATCAAAAGCTTTCTGTCCAATAATATGATGCTCATTAAGATTGAACAACATGACAAGCTCCAACTGGTATTTCGTTAATATGTCTAATACTGACTGGTCGAATATACCGTTTGTAAAAATTTTTACATAGCGGAACCCGAAATCAACGATTAGTTTTAATAATAATTCAAACTTAGAGTGAAGTGTAGGCTCCCCACCTATTATATTTACCTCCATTATATTAGACGTCTTTAAAAATTCTAGATAATGTATAAAGTTTTCAACACTGATTTCCACTTTAGATTGATTCATAGAACTTCTTGCAAAACAATACTCACAATCCAAATTGCAATAATTCGTAATCATAACATTCATATTCTTATACACCCCAATTCTCGTATTTTGGAATACAATAATTCCACAATACTAAATACTATCACATAAAAATGTCAAAAAAATAATTATAACCTCAAGCCCCCCGTAGGAACCGGAAGCTTTAAGATAATGAATGAATCTTTCGATGCAGTCCGAAAATTTCGATCTATATAAACTTTCGCTTTTGTTTCTTCATACTATGTATACTATGAAATTCATTTATATATTTCGTCTCCCCAATGGTACATAGTTGCTTTGTAATAATATCTACTGCCCCAAATTGTACTCCTTTCATACCTTTTATTATTAACTTTCTATTCAATTGTTTATCACTATACCATTATATTCCGCTGTTATTTATTATGCAATATGTAAACTAAAAGTTTTTAAACTTTTTTTAGACTCTTAAATAAAAAACTAAAAACCACCCCTCTTTCATTAGCAGTAGAATTTCCCTTTACAAAAACAAATAGAATGGAAGTGTGGTATTTACTAGTACAAAACACAGGTTAACCCAAGCAATTCCGTATACCTCCCGATGAAAGTTTGCATTTTTAGCTGATTCCTGAGGTTGCCAAAATAAAACGAGTGCAAATGTAATCCGGTGATCGCCATGCTACCACACCAGTTCGAGGGTGATGAAGGATACATCGTTTACATCTTCTCTTCATCCCTCGGTTAATTAAGAGAAGCATGGCGAAAAAGAGAAAACATGGCACTGTGGAATAAATAGAGGGAATCTGGCAATGCCGGGGAGGAAGCCGTTTATGCCGTAAACCATTCGCTAGTTTCCTTTATTCTGTTAGAATCTCCATTAATATTTATCGCATAAGACTTATGGGTTTATCTGTATTAAAGCAGTAGTCATGGCCGCATTATTAAATACTTCATTCTACCTGTCAAGGGAAAGATTAGTTGTAATAACTGAAAGAAGCTTTCTAAAGGACTTGCTTCCTTGGTCACATAAAATACTCACCTCATGTAAATCCGAAAAGAAAGCTTAATTTTTGAACCCTACATCACGAAGGGTACTTTTTGCCAACACACAGTCGTTTTGACGCTCAAAAAGAATATAACATAAAATTCAAAAATAAGTCTTGACATTGGGGGGCATTATATTCGATCATATGAGTTTTTAATTGTAGAAGAGGCATTGCATAAGACGAAGTGCCTTTTTATAATTTTACTATAATTAATACTGTCATAATTTTCGATACATAGTTGTGACAATATCTTTGTTACTTACTGGCATACCAAGTCATTATTTACACCATATTCCTGATTAGCATTTCGCCCACTCAGTAAGCTGGTTGACAATAGACCGTAGTAGCACTGACCTACTGCATGCTATCGCAGATTCTCTTTGCGTCCTCTATGGGCGCACTATAGGGGAGATAAAACTTGATTCGAACCATATCTTCTTCCGTCTTTCTCTGACAGCGACTTGTAAACCTTTTTCATTTTTTACTCCATTATAACAGTAGTATACGGAATACATTTATCCAATTGATTGCCTTTACCACTAATCCAAGATATGATAATTCTTTTAGATTTATTAACTTGCTTTATCGAGAAATTAAATAAAAATTCCACCCCCCTTTCGGGTACCAATCCTACCTGTGTCCATTGCAAAGCAATTATTAATGTAATTAATCCGTTATTTATTGATGTATCAATTTTAGAATCCTTTAGCTTATACAAATTAGGTTGTTTTGTTGTCTCGATATTAAAATCATCATTTTTATCCTTTTTAACATAAATATGATGTCTATCATTTTGTTTCAGCTGAACATAAAAATGCTTAGGGACGCAAGATTCATTACTGCCAAACGAAAGAGTGATTGAAGATTTACACGAATCAAAATGTTCCTCGTTGCATAATGGTAGGAATAAATCATACGATGTAGAAATAACAACATAAAAATTTTCTTTATCCCACATAAAATCGAATGATCCTTGAATTGCCTTTTCTTCCATGTGGCTGGTATAAGCTATGGGGCTATCTCCAAAGAATTTATCATCTCTTTGTGCATTGTTTTCTTTATGTAATAATTTCTCGTTTTGTTTTAAATATGTTATGTCCAACTTAGTGTTGTCAAAATCCACAAATTTACATCCAACATAATTTTGTATTTGGCCGTCTGTCTTCTTCAGAAGATAAAGCTCATTTAATCTTTTGTATTCCTCCAATGGCCGCAATAATTTGTTTTCAATTAAACTAGTTACGTGCTTACTCTCCCAATTATGACCATAGTTAGTTTTCCCCGAAAGAAAGTCCCTATAACCACAAAACTTACCTAGCATCTTCTCTGTAAGAAAAATCATGTTGCTTACAATTTCGAGACACTCTAATTCTATAGCACGGTTATATGCATGCGATAACAAATTTTTGGATTCTACAACCTTATAGGATTCCAAAATGTCGGTATACAGTAACATTCTTGTACCACCAACTGCCAGTCGGTGCATGTTGCTTGGATAGTGTTCCCATGCATGGATACAGGAATATATAAAAAGATCTACAATATTGGGCATTCCAATTCCATCATAATAATATTCCGCTTTATCAAGTATCTTCTTCAAATCAACTATGTAATTAATATGAGGATGATGTAATTCTATATCAAAAGTCATTTTATTAGTTGATTTAGTATATAAAAATAAGTGAGATTCCATTTTTGAGAGGTGGTCAACATCACCAAGTCCTTGGGTTACATATCCTTCATTTATTAGTATTTGATGTGCCATTTTAACATCATGACTCTCAACTAATAAATCTAAATCGCTAAACAACCTGTTTCCAGGGTCTCTATATATTTGCCATGCCATAGCTGGTCCCTTTAAGACAGTAAATTTTATTTTCTGCATTTGGAATTGTTTATTTAGCTTACTTAATTCATTGAATAAATCTTTATTTCGAATAGAATTCAGGCGATTTGTAATAAGTGCTTTTGTATAGATATGCTTCGGAGCGAAGTTAAATACCCCTTCATTTTTTATTCTATCGATATGATGTATAAACATTGGAGCTATTTTATGTTGCAAAACTAGTTGCCAAAGCTCGTCCCAATCTATATCATAAGAAGGTATTTTACTAATTTCTTTTATCTCACTTTCTAAAAGATCCTGCTTCGAAAATTTAAGTAGCAACAGTTCCTCATGTGATAGATTAACAGAACTATATTTCACCATTACATTAGCCTCCACCTGTTATTTTTATTGTTAAACATTCTCAACTTATACTGTTGTTTTATTTTTATCATAGTTTTAATTAGTTACCCCTTTAGTTTTGAGTGAAATTCATCAAGAATTAACACTAACTTTCTAACATCATCATAATTAGTTAAGTCGTACATATGCCTCAATTCAGGATCTCTATATTTAGAATCAATGTACTTATTATCCAAGTCAAAAGGGTTAAGTTTTTTTAATGAAAGTTCTTTTTCCTCCACATTTAATATATCCATCTTTATAGGTCGTTTATATGGTTTCTTAGATAAGTATTCATTGTGATTATAAAACTCAATACGTTTTCCGTTTATATATGCCACTTTTATGTTCTTTCTTAGTATAAAATTAATAGCTTCATCTATTGTATTGATTATCGGCTCAC
>CALCRD010000213.1 GCA_937894355.1 uncultured Bacillus sp. | reverse complement strand
GCCTAACAAAATCCCTTATTTTCACGTTTTTTGCCTCAATAGGCGGAATCTCTCCGTCTATTGAGGCTATTTTTGATGATATTCTCTAATTAAACGGAATTCTTCCGTCTAATTTATCAGATTCGAACCTACGAGCCTAAACTCATTTATTAACTGGCTGAATTACCGCAGATCCGGCAAGTTGGCCTTTCCCCAATTCAATTCGAACATCCCCAACAGCAAAACCTACAATAATTCTTGTGTTTTTGCGTCAGTTTTCATTTGCTTGCTTCTTAACTGGCCACAGGCTGCATCGATATCTGAGCCGAGCTCGTTTCGAACTCCACAAATAATTCCGTTCTTTTTCAAGATATCGTAAAAGGCGAGTACTGATTCCTTTTCACTTCGTTGGTACTGACTATGTTCATCAACAGGGTTATAAGGAATTAGGTTTACTTTAATGAACTTTTTATTGTTGCCAATCAATTTTGCCAGCTGTTCAGCTTCCTGTTTATGATCATTAATATCCTTTAATAGGATATATTCCATCGTTACCCGACGATTACCATGTTCTAGATAATAATCTAAAGCTTCCATTACTTTCTCGATTGGATAGACTCGATTTATTTTCATTATCTGAGATCGCAGTTCATTGTTTGGTGCATGTAAGGAAATAGCTAGATTGACCTTCAAATTAAGGTCAGCAAATTGATAAATTTTAGGTGCCAAGCCGCTAGTAGATACGGTAATATGTCTAGGACCAATGTCTAATCCTTTTTGATTCATAATAACTTTCAGGAAATTAGTCAGGTTTTCAAAATTATCGAATGGCTCACCAATTCCCATAACGACCACGTGAGTGACTCTTTCTCCTTGGCCTAGTTGGTCCAAATGATGTTGGACATTCATAATTTGTTCGACTATTTCACCGCTGGTTAAATCGCGTTTTTTTGCTAAAAGTCCGCTAGCACAAAAACTGCAGCCAATATTACAACCAACTTGAGTAGTGACGCATACAGATAAACCGTATTTGTTTCTCATTAATACTGTTTCAATTAAATTAGCATCGGTTAAATTGAACAAAAATTTTACTGTTCCATCTGCGGATTCTTGCTTTGTATGCAAATCCAATGATTCGATGTAAAAATGTTCTTCAAGTAGTTTTAGGCAGTCTTTATTAACATCTTCCATTTCTGCAAAATCGGTCACTCGCTTTATGTAAAGCCAATCCCAAACTTGTGATGCCCGGAATTTTTTATGTCCACGTTCGTTAAGCCAGTCTGTCAGTTGCTCAAATGTTAATCCATATAAGGAGTTTTTATTCATTCCTTACCCTCTTTTCAAAACTTTTAAGTTCTCTACTATTTTACTTAAACTTAGTCCAACTAGCAAAAAACTTTTACTTTGATTCTGTTAAACTTGGCTGTTGATTTCCGTTCCAGGTGCGAGCGGTTCGCGGGCGGTAGCGGGGAGCCTCCTAGGTGCTTTGCACCTGTGGAGTCTCCCCTGCCCCGTACTCCCGCAGGAGTCTTCGCACCTTCCACTCCAATCAACTAAGTTAGAAAAATCAATATTAAACATTAACACACTTTAATAGTCAGTGAAGGGTTACTACCTTAAATGGACATTTCGGATAAACTCGACAACTTTATGAGGATCCTTCTGATTTGGCTTTTGTTCTACTCCAGTTAAAACATCCACAGCATCGGGATTTAGCTCCCCAACGATTTGTCCGATATTACTTGGATTTAATCCGCCCGCTAGGACCAGTGGCAACGAACTTTCCTTTTGCAAGGTTTGATACATTTGCAAATCGATCATAACACCTGTTCCACCCGGCATGGATTCGGTATAAGCATCAACTAATATTGCAGCGATTCCCGTTTTACATAACTCACGAACTGCGAGAACAGGATCACTAAAATCGAAATCACACTTCCCATTCTGATCAATCCGCAAAGCTTTCATGGTTTTAACGCCCCGTAATTGTAATCTCGAGGCTATTTCCGTAACTTCCTTCAGCGTTTCTTTATAGTGAAGTTGAACAACATTTGGATTTGTTTCTTCTACTAATTTTGATACCTTTTCAACAGAACCACCTGTTACGATGCAGGTACTAACAAACGGGGAAACTTTAGAAATCAGTTCCCTTGCTTTGTCGGTTGTAAGATTCCAGGGCACTTCCACAGGGTAGTCAACAACAAAACCGAGCATATCCACTCCCGCTTCAACGCACAGATTGACATCGTTTTGATTCATTAATCCACAAATCTTAACCCGTGTCATCAATCTACCTCCTAGGTTCACTAAGGCTAAGGTACATTTCCACTGGATCCTGCGCTCTATGAATCGCTGTTCCGACTAATACCGCATGGGCACCAGCAGCTGTTGCCCGAAGGACATCATCGGGTGAAGCAATCGAACTTTCGCTTACTATTAAAGCACCCGGAGGTACTAAATCAACTAGCTTTTCCGTCTTGCTCACATTGCCGTTGTCCATTTCCCATTCAATAATATTTCGATTGTTAATCCCTAAGAAAGACAACTGCAAATCCTTAACTGCGATAATTTCCGCTTCGTTATGGGTTTCTACTAAAGGCTCTAAGCCTAGTAACAACGCCTCTTCAATCAGGTTATATAGCTGGGGTTTTTTAAGAATAGAAGAAATCAACAACACACCGCTGGCTCCATTATCAGCACTTTCTTGTAATTGCTCCCGTGTCTTGATAAAATCCTTCCGCAAAATAGGAACAGAAACAGCTTCAGCAATTTGACGGAGTAATTCTAGGGAGCCACCATAATGTTCTGCTTCCGTTACAACCGATATTACAGGTGCTCCAGCTGCCGCCAAACTTTTAGCTATTTCCACAGGATCTCGTCCTTGCATCAGGTCTCCTTCACCAGGAGACTTGCACTTTATGTCTGGAATAACGGGTGTTTTACCGAGTTCGCGATGCTTCCACAGTGCCGAAGTACATTTTGTGCATGATGCCTTTGAATGGCTCGTTGTGTTTTCCTTCTTCATCTATTTCACCACTTTATATTTGTTTGAAGCTTCAATCAGTTGATTTAGTTTAGTTTCGGCCGCTCCACTATCAATAATTTCATTTGCAAGTTTAATTCCTTCTGCAAAAGTACTTGCTTTATCTCCGATCATTAGGGCACCAGCTGCGTTCAAGACAACAGCTTGACGACGAGGACCTTTATCTTTTCCAGAGAAAACATCTCGAATCATAGTCGCATTTTCTTCTGGAGTACCAGTAGCTATTTCTTCAAGTGTGCAGCGAGTCATCCCAAAATCTTCAGGTGTTATTTCGTAACTAATAATTTTTCCATCTTTGATTTCTTTTATTAGGGTTTTACCTAGAAGAGAAATTTCATCCAAACCGTCTTCGCCATGGACAAATAATGCCCGTGTATAACCTAATGAAAGTGCAACCTGAGCTACTGTATCCAATAATTCCGGCTTATAAACTCCTAAAACATGTTTATTTGCTTTAGATGGATTAATAAGCGGGCCAATGATTGTATAGAAAATAGTTTTAATACCTAAATCTTTTTCTGGTGGCAGAACTTTACCCATTACCGGATGAAACAATGGCGCATAAAGGAACGATATGCCTACTTCTTCAATAAGCTTCTCAACAGCTTCCGGATTCAAGTTAATTTCTACATTTAGAGCTTCTAACACATCGGCACTACCTGAAAGACTCGAAATAGATCTACTGCCATGTTTGGCTACTGGAATCCCAGCTGCTGCAGCTACAAATGCGACCGAAGTTGAAATATTAAAGGTGCTTAAGCCTCCACCAGTACCACATGTATCCATTAATTCTTCGTTTACGATTGGATTTATCGGAATACAATTGTCCCGCATAGCTTGGGCAATTGCTGAAATCTCTGTTAATGTTGGACCTTTCATTAAAAGGGCAACTTGAAAACCGGCAATCTGAACATCACTTAATTCATCATTTTTGATTGCCACAATCAAGCTATATGCCTCTTCTGCAGTTAAATCTTGTTTAGCTGTTAATTTTTGTAGAACATTTTTTATCAAGCTACTCTCTCCCTTTTATCAAACGGTCTCTTTTCAACTATTAATCGAACATTATTTAAGTGCATTTTTCATATTACGCACATATTCAGCAACATGCGGCACACAGTCGGCACCGTATTGACCTACAATTCTTACAATCGCACTTCCGACAATTACTCCGTCGGAAAATTGCGCCATTTTAGCAGCTTGCTCTGGTGTGGAAATCCCAAAACCAATTGCACAAGGAATATCCTTAACCGCTTTAACATGTTTGATCATTTCTTCCACTTCATTACCAATCTCGCGACGAACACCCGTCACACCCAAAGAGGAAACACAATAAATGAATCCTTCCGCTTCGGTTGCGATCATCCGAATACGCTGTTTAGAGGTTGGAGCAATCATCGAGATTAAATCCACCCCATATTTGGTACAAAAAGGAGCAAGTTCTGCTTTTTCTTCAAAAGGAACGTCGGGGACAATTATTGCATTAATCCCAACTTCCTGACAATTTTTCATAAACCGGTTCGTTCCATAAGTAAAAATAGGATTAATATAGGTCATAAAGGCGATGGGAACATCTGTCTGTTTACGAA
>CALCRD010000212.1 GCA_937894355.1 uncultured Bacillus sp. | reverse complement strand
TTTTATGGTTTATTACCAGTAAATAAAGGGTGGTGAGGAATATTTGTAGTCAATTAGGAAATAGGGAGTTCTTAATGAGAGGAGAAGAATGAAAATGAGTGTCGTAATCGAATCATTAAATCGATCATTTATTAAATCACAACAAGTAGTTCATGCTTTACAGGAGGTAAACTTACATATTAAAAAAGGTGAATTCATAACCATTATCGGACCCAGCGGTTGTGGTAAAAGTACATTGTTGAAAATTATCGCAGGGCTTGACTTGAATTTCAAAGGGAAAGTCAAAATTGGCAATGCTGATATAACAGGTCCTGGAAAAGAAAAGGGTTTTATTTTTCAAGAACACCGCTTGTTTCCTTGGTTAACAGTTGAAAAAAACATAGCAGCCGACTTGTCTTTACGTGATCCTGAAGTAAGGAGAAAGGTAGATGAATTGATTGAGATTGTTAGACTAACAGGATTTGAGAAGTCTTATCCACGTGAACTGTCGGGTGGGATGGCGCAAAGGGTAGCGATAGCAAGAGCATTGCTCAGAGATCCAGAGGTCTTACTTCTCGATGAACCGTTTGGAGCATTAGATGCTTTTACTAGAACACATTTACAAGATGTCTTGCTTGATATTTGGAAAAAGAAAGGCACCACAATGATTCTGGTTACACATGACTTAGATGAATCTATCTATCTTGGGAATCGTGTCGTGATTATGAGTCCAAGACCTGGAAGGGTCAGTAATATTATTTCGATTGATTTGCCGTATCCACGGAAAAAAGTGAATCGATTGTTTCAAGAACTTAGAAGGCAGGTTTTAGCAGAATTTGAGAAATCAGATGAACTACTTTTAGTAGAGGGATCAGGAATTTAATTCGAGAGGGATTTTGTTATGAAAAAATTAATTATCGCTAGTTTAGTACTAATCTTAAGTATGAGCTTATTAGCTGGGTGCTCGCAAGCTGTATCAAAAACGCAAACAGAAACTGATAAAAAAGAAAAGATAACCATTACAATTGGTATTCAACAAATATTAGGACCTTTGATGATCGCCAAAAACAAGGGCTGGTTTGAGGAAGAGTTCGCTAAAAAGGGGGTAAAAGTTCAATGGTCAGAATTCCAAAGCGGGCCGCCACATTTTGAAGCAATGGCCTCAGGACGATTAGATTTTGGGCAAGTTGGAAATTCGCCTGTGTTAGGTGCTCAAGCTGCTGATATCCCATTTAAAGAAATTGCAAACATAAGCGAAGGTCTAAAAGGGAATGCCATTCTCGTACAGAAAAATAGCTCAATCAAAACGATCAAAGATTTAAAAGGTAAAAAGGTTGCAGTTGCCAAGGGTAGCAGCGGTTTTGATTTACTGTATCAAGCAATAGATAAGGCTGGGCTAGAACCAAAGGATGTACAAATCATTCAACTACAGCCTGATGAAGCCCAGCCTGCATTTGAGACGGGCACAGTTGATGCTTGGGCGATTTGGGATCCATTTATTAGTCTTCAGGAGACAAAAAATAGAGCAAGGGTTTTAGCGAATTGTGAAACTTTAAATATTGTCTCTCCTAGCTTTACCATTGTACGTGAAGAATTTGCTGAAGAGCATCCAGAACTAGTTGTTGAATTCTTAAGAATTTATGAAAAAGCATTACAATGGCAATATGACAATCATGATGAAGCGGTCCAAATATTAGCCAAAGAGAAAAAGATCAGCCCTGAAATTGTTGAGAAAGTATTAGAAAACACTTTATCGTTGAACGCACCCATTAAAGAGAAAATTGTTAAATCGCAACAGAAAACTGCTGATTTCCAATACTCAATGGGAGCAATCAAGCAAAAAATTAATACCACAAAAGTGGTGGATAATTCATACATTAAGAAAGCTCTAAAAGAGAAGTAATTGGAGGTGAAGACTATGAGTAAAACTAAAGATGTTTCGCTTCCAACCTCGAATTGGTTAGGGATTCGCAAACCATTATTTTTAACAAAAGAAAATAGGAAAACATCCTTTCTAAAACAGTTAAACATCATTTTACAAGGCTTAATTTTGCCAGCGGCGGTTATTATCATTTGGCAGCTAGCTGGAACCATGGGACTTGTATCAAGAACGTTATTGCCCACTCCGTTGGAGATTGTCACTTCATTTATAGAATTGATTAGAACTGGGGAACTTATGGGCCACATGGAAATCAGTATTTGGCGGGCAGCGATAGGCTTTGTGTTAGGTTCAGGCTTGGGATTATTACTAGGATTACTGGTGGGAATTTCAAATAAAACGGAGCATTTCATGGACCCTTCCTTACAAATGCTTCGGACAGTTCCACATCTTGCAGTAGCGCCGTTGTTTATCCTGTGGTTTGGATTTGGTGAAACCTCTAAAATATTGCTGATTGCTAAAGGGGCGTTTTTCCCGATTTATGTTAATACCTTTTTAGGGATAAGAGGAGTGGATTCAAAGCTTTTTGATGTCGCTCAGGTGTTGGAATTTAGTCGGATAAAATTAATTACCAAGCTTATTATTCCTGCAGCGTTACCCAACATTCTGCTAGGGGTTCGATTATCACTTGGAGTAGCTTGGCTCGGTTTAGTTGTTGCAGAATTAATGGGTTCAAGCGAAGGAATTGGCTATATGATTATGGATGCAAGGCAGTTTTCAAATACGGAGATTGTGTTTGTCGGTATTATCATTTTTGCAGCAGTGGGAAAATTTACTGATTCACTTGTCCGTCTATTAGAATCAAGACTATTAAAATGGAGTGATAGCTACTCTGGGGACAGCACTTCTAGATAGGGAAGATGAACTAAGGTAGTAAGACAATGTTAAAACCAAGTAATCAAGTATGTAAAATAAACTTTAAAACGGAGGAGACTGGATATGGGTAAAATTGTTATTGTTTCAGGTAGTCCTGCAAAATTCTCAAGATCTGCAGTAATTGCCAATATAGTTGGGGAATTATTAGCGGAAAACAATCAGGTCGAACACATTAAAGTCAGCGAGTTGCCACCAGAAGCTTTGGTTTTTGCAAGATGGGATCATCAAGCAATTTCTAGCACAATCCGTTTGATTGAAAGTGCAGATGCTGTAGTGTTTATAAGTCCGGTCTATAAAGCTAGTTATACAGGTCTATTAAAAACATTTATAGATTTATTACCTGAAAAATCACTTGCTGATAAAATCATTCTGCCAATATTAAATGGAGGCACAGTTGCGCACCTTTTATCACTTGAATATGCTTTTAAACCATTATTCTCAGTATTAGGTGCAACTGACATTGTCGATGGGGTCTATGCAGTAGATTCACAAATTCAGTATAAAGAAACAGAGCTCACATTTATTGAAGATGGGTTAGAACAACGCTTGAAAGCCAATGTTAATGAACTATTAATCAGACTTAATAAAAATAAAAAACCGGTTGTTAAAGGATAGGGGAGAAAAGAAGATGGAAATTTTATGGTTTATACCTTCTAGTGGAGATACACGATATTTAGGATCAACTCAGGGCGCACGTCCCGCCGATTTTTCATATTTTCAGCAAGTAGCACAAGCGGCAGATCGCCTTGGTTATACCGGTGTGTTAATTCCTACAGGAAACTTTTGCGAAGATCCATGGGTGTTAGCAAGTTCACTTGCATCTGTAACAGAAAGGCTTAAGTTTTTAGTTGCTGTTCGTCCAGGACTTACCCTTCCTGCAGCAGCAGCTCGGATGGCTTCAACACTAGACCGAGTTTCGAACGGTCGATTGATGATCAATGTCGTTGCTGGAGGAGATCCTGTAGAATTAGCTGGTGATGGAATTTTCCTTGACCATGATGAAAGATATGAAGCAACTGACGAGTTTTTAGACATTTGGAAAGGGTTGATGAAAGGGGAGGATGTTAATTTTTCAGGTAAACATCTCCATGTTGAAGGTGGAAAGCTTTTATTCCCACCAGTGCAACAGCCTCATCCGCCCGTTTATTTTGGTGGATCCTCACCTAAAGGGCACGAAGTAGCGGCAAAACATACGGATGTTTATATTACCTGGGGTGAACCACCGGCAGAGGTTGAGAAAAAAATCAAAGAAGTTCGTGCGATTGCAGAAAAAGAAGGAAGAACGGTTCGTTTCGGAATTCGTCTTCATGTTATTGTCCGAGAAACGGAAACTGAAGCTTGGGAAGCAGCCAATCGCCTCATTTCACACCTTGATTTAGAAACAATAGAAGCTGCACAACGTGGTAGAGAGCGGATGGATTCCGTTGGTCAGAAACGAATGACAGAGTTACATGGTTCTGGAAGAGAAGAACTTGAAATTAGTCCTAATCTATGGGCAGGAATCGGCTTAGTTCGAGGAGG
>CALCRD010000211.1 GCA_937894355.1 uncultured Bacillus sp. | reverse complement strand
GGGTAATGGGTAATGGGAACGGGGCATGGGGGAACAGGACATGGGGACGGTTCTTCCGCTCCCTCCAAGACATAGCAACCACCACAATTCGCTGATATAATAGTAGAATACGAGGAGGGTATTCCAATGAAAAAATGGTTAATCGTTCTTTCCGCAAGCCTTTTACTCCTAAGTGGTTGTTCCTTTATTAGCGATGCGAAAAATCTCATTACCTATATAGATAAGTCAACTGACTATTTAGCAGTTGCTACCGATTTCGCAAACGAAGCTCCAGCCCTTGCTCAACAGGCAGTAGAAAATCAACAAGCCGCACAACAATTTGAAACGATGCTTCAAGAAATGCAACAAGAAATTGATACATTTGACGGCCTGCAAGCGCCAGAATTAGCCGCTGATTTACACCAACAAATTGTTGAAAAAAATAACGCCATTTCCACAGGGATTGACCTATTTTTAAACAATATTAGGAACGGAAAACTTGACCCTGCAGCTCTCGAAAATCTAGAAGTATTCCAAACAGCACTAGAAATCTCCAACATCATCGATCAAATCAAACAATTAGGCGAATAAACAAGCATGGGATTCCTAATTTCCCACCCGGAACTTCTACTCCAAAACAAACAATCGGAACTGTTCTCAATAAGGTTCCGATTGTTTGTTTTGTTTAGAAGCACGGAAAGCCCACTGCCCGGCCAGTTCTCCTGAAAAGCACAGTGAAAACCACAGAGACGGTTCTCCTGTCACAAAAAAAAGACAGCGTCCAAACTATCTAAGCTTGGACACTGTCTTCATATAATCTTACTTCTTGTATCTTAAATTCCACTTCTTACCCCATCCATTAATCATTATTTCTTTGAAAATCAAACCTCTGTACGGATTTGCAGCCCTTACATGCTCTCCCAATTTGTTTACCGCTCCACGGGTGTTTATAGTAAATCTCATCAAATCCACAAACATGACATTCCACAACATGAAAAATTTCTCGTTCATCTAGCATCTCGTTTAATAACTCATCAAATAATTGCATCTCCTCACCTCTTCAATTCTTTTGTTATAAATTACCATAAATTAACATCGAAGGTCGTTGAAATTTGTCTTATAAAAAAATAAATATTTTACAATCGCCATTTTAATAGTCGCAAATCTCAATATCCTTCACACCAACATCAAAAAAGCTACATCCATTTTCCCATCAAACCATTCACACCATTTTTTTCCAAAAAAATAAGCTAACCAACTGGTCAGCTCAAAATAGAGAGGTTTTAAAATTATATTAAAAGGCAAACATTGAAACTTTAACACAAAACTTAAACTTTCTTCCAGCACTACCATTAGCACTAAACTTTCGAAAATCGAGGTCCCATAATTTTCGACTTTCCAAGCCCAGGGTTTTCCGTCCCTGATATATTAAACCCATAATTAATTAATTCACGAAGACCTGCAGCTGCATTACCAACACCACATTTCTTCTTGACCTAATAATACCAACCACATATGTAAATCCTATGAGCAACTTATGTGAAAGTTGTGAGGAATCACCAGGACGGTCTTCTGATCCCTTTTTGCGGATCACAGGGACGGTTCCAAACACCTTCGGGACACACGAACCGTCCCTCCGTCCACGGTCTATTTCCACGGCCTCTTACCCAACAGACTCTTGGCTCTTCTTCGTTTCAGCATTATTAATCTTTTTATTTTTCGGTTGTAATTTCACGACATAGACTCCAATTAAAGTGATAAATATTCCTAACACCTCTATTGTTGTAATAGTCTCTCCAAAAATGAGCAGTGCATATAATGCCGCGACAACGGGTTGTAACAAAACTAATATCGAGGATAATGCAACATTAACTTTACCTAAACAAAAACTAAGTAATCCCTGACCTAAAATTTGCGAAAATAAAGCTAAACCTATTAAAGGTTGCCATGCTGAAAAGCTTGTCGGAAAATAAATCCCTTCAATAAAATACATAGAAATAAAAATAGTCAATACAGTTCCAAAAGCACTCACAAACATAATGATAGTTGCACTTACTCGTTCCCTTACTTTATACACCGTTAGCAAGAAGAAGCCATAAAAAAATGAAGTTAAAAAAGCTAGCATATCCCCATATAAACTATCTGATGTTATAACTGCTTTACCGCTAACTAGAACAAATATCCCAACAAAGGTAACCAAAGCTCCGATAAAAAACTTGATTGAAATTTTTTCTTTAAAAATAAAATAGGAAAATGGAATAATGATTAACGGAACTAAATTCGCTAGCAAATTAGCGTTGGCAACACTAGTGTAAAAGAATGAAATATTCCATAAAATTAAATCGAATGCTAAAAATACACCTGCAAAAAACATTAATAACAGATCGTTCTTAGAAACATTCCTAATTTGTTTCCCCACAAAAGGTAATAAAAGGGGGATAGAAATTAAAACACGATAAAAACCGGTGTTAATTGGTGGTAATTCGCTCAATTTTACAAATATACCACCCGTCGCTAAGAAGCAAACTGCTAAAAAAACTAATAAAATATATTTTGTTTCATTTTTTCTAACCATTATTTCTCCATTTCCACCAAATTTATTGTTTGTTCATCATCTTTTAATGAGGATGTTCTAAGCATCATCCTCGCAATTCCCATCAAATATTTGATTGTTCATAGTACATATCTAACGGGATGTCTTCTAAGTTAAATGTGGCTATCAGTCGATCAGCACTTTTTCCAATATTTTTCCTTCTGACAATGATTTCACCCAATTGTTTGGTATTAATTGCATGAGTACCACCGCACGGAATGACAAAATCACCGCATTCCCAATACAATGCTTCTTCTTCTTCTAAATGGGCAAATATTTTTATATCCAGCTCTTGCTTTATTATTTCATTCGCATAATCATTAATCTTTTCCATCTCATCCACTGAAAATCGTGAATCTAGTTTAAAATCTAATCGACCATAATTATCATTAATTTTTGCACCATAAATACTTTTTCGAAGTTGTGGTCGAATTTTTTCCGCTGCCATCAAGGCAATATGTATAGCCGTATGATTAAAGGAAATGTTTTGCCGCTTTTCTAAATCTATAACAATTTCACATTGATCCCCAACTTCAAATTCAGTTAAATATTGGTCTTCTATGTGATGAATAATATCATTTTCCACAGTAATAGTTGGAAAGTCAGATAAATGCAAGACTCTTCCTGGGACTTTTGTCGTATCTGTATAGTGATACTGTTTGTTCGTTTTTTGATTAATAATAGTACCTGAATCTCCTATTTGCCCTCCACCTTCAGCAAATGAAATAGTTTTATCCAATATTACACCTTTAGCTACAATTTCTTTCACTTGTGCGTTTACTTTATATAGAAACGGCTCTAGATGATATTGTTTAACCGTCGTCATTCCCTACATCTCCTCTTTAAATAGTTATGATTAATTCTTCATACCTAGGCGATTTTAACGTGATAAATCGATATTTTTTCTCTTCTTCTTTTCTTATCGAAATTCTATCTTTCCATAACTCATAATCAACGCTCATACCATCGATATAACATTGAATATTTTCTTCTAAACTATTAAAAAATAAAGTAAGACAGTCTACCTCATCCCGATATCCTTGATACGCTAACTTCCGCTTATTACTATTCTTTAGAATCTGATAACCACAGCCCAATACTACTGTAGTATCACTAGGAATTGAATTTCTTATCACTGCATTTGGGCTAATTTTCACATTATCCCCTATTGAAACATTCCCATAAATCCTCACAAATCCACCGATTTCTACGTTGTTTCCAATCTGTGGATGCCTTATCTCATTTCGGTTATTCGTTATACTTTTCGAACCGAGAATGATACTTTGCAGTAAATAGCAATTGTCTCCTATGGATACGGTTTCTCCAATCACAGTCCCAATCCCATGATCTAGTACAAAATTTCTACCAATTGTTGCTGACGGATGAATTTCTATCCCTGTATTTAATTTAGTTATTTCAGATATTTTTCTAGCTAACACGATATCGTAGTTTTTGCCAATCAAATGAGATAACCGATACATCAAAACAGCTTGATAGGATAAATAAGACTCCAAAATATACATAGCATTTCCATTAGAACTAGGATCTTTTTGCGAAAATGCCAATAAATCATAGTATGCCACATTTACAACTTCCAGCTTGTCTTCTTCACTCACACAAATTTCAAATAGAGCTAGCATCTCTGTAATTTTTTCAGTTAATTTATCAATTATTGCTTCCCTTTTCATAAAAATTCCCCCCTCTAATTAGACTTTCTCAAATGATTTACTGGCGATAGTACTCTAGATAACTACGTCCACTGTCTGGTGCCACGGTGGCTATAATGGTATTTTTGTCAAAATTTTTAGATAATTTAAATGCTGCCGCAATATTAGCACACGAAGATACACCGACAAAAATTCCTTGTTTGCTAGCTAAATAATCTTTAACAATCATAGCCTCTTCATAAGTTACACTTACCATTGAATCTATTAATTCCTTTTCGAAAAATTTCGAAATAACGCCTACTGCTGTTGCTTGGATTTTATGTGGGATAAATATTTCATTTAAAATATCACAACCCTCTGGTTGAACCCCTACAATTTTCGTATTAGAATTTAATTCTTTTAACAGTTTCCCACATCCCATAATGGTTCCACCACTACCGATAGAGGCCATAAATATATCTACATTACCTTGCAACTGATTATAAATTTCTCGCCCAGTTCCTAAATAATGCGCTTTAGGATTAGAAAAATTAGAGAATTGATCTAAACATACTAAGCTCGGGTTTTCCTCCATCATTTTCCTAGACAATACAATATGTGAGTCATTTCCAGTCGAATGATCTGATAAATAAACATTGGCACCATACTCTTTTAATGTATTGATTTTCTCTTTACTAAACGAATCTGGAATCGTTAGAATCAATTCATACCCTTTTATAGCTGCTGCTATTGCCAACCCTAGTCCGGTATTACCACCAGTAGGTTCGATTAACACATCACCCTTTTTTAATTTCCCGGCAATTTCCGCGTCTTCAATCATTTGAAATGCCACCCGAGTCTTAATGCTTCCTCCTGGATTAAATTCCTCCAATTTAACATATACCTTACCAAACTCATCTCCATAAATATTATCTAGCTTTACTAATGGTGTATTGCCTACTTCACATGTTAGCATTTTACCTTCACTCCTTTTTTTAATATCCTGTTCAAGCTTTACGTTACGAATACAAAGGTACCAATCGATGTAATTTTATCCCAATTATGGATAATAACATAAACAACATACATATGTAGTATTACACCATTTTCTGAATATTTCAATATTATCACTCTAAAAAATACATAAATTTACAAATATTTTACGATTAGGGATAGGTCATTCCTAGCAAAACCCAAAAAAGGACCCAGAAACATTCTGAGCCCTGACTTCTATTACTTTCCTAATAGTGCCTTTATGCCATTAAAGATTAGAAAAAGGGAGAATACCAAAACAGCCAAAATACCAATTATGTCAGTAACAGGCTCAACACTTGCTAGGAACGTACCCTCTAACGGAACTCGTAATAATGCAAAACCCGCTAAAACACTAGCTAAAAGTAACCAAGTAACTCGATCCAATTTACTTCCCTCCTCTCCGTACATAATATGTACAAAGCAAGAGTTAGTTGAGCCCGAAATTATACAAGCAGTGAAATTCCATTATTTAACTATATAGTAGCTTCTACGAACCACATATGAACATTTCTCGAGCCAGAAAAAGCACCTCTTTAAGCACTCTCACTCAACAATCTGATGCTAGACTTAAAGACGAGCACCGTAAATTGAGCATAGCTCCACCCGAAACCAATTGTAAAACCGACCCATCTCCAGAACAAAAAGAACCACCAGAACCGGCCCCACGTCCCCGGAAACCACGTCCCCGCCTCATTCCCCTATATTCCCCTTTATAAACTCACCAATTAGCTTATTCAAATCCTTCGCCTTCTGCCGCTTCAGCCATTCCACCTGGTCAATCGGCAAATTCAGCTTCAATGTCACCTTCTCATTCGGCATCTCCACAGCCCTAATTTCCTCCAGCGTAATGCCCTCCTCGATATTCGGCAGCGACATCAAATCATTCTCACTCACCCGAAGAAACCCGCGATACTCCTCCGCATCATCCACCGCACAAATGAAATTAAGCTGCGGTAGCCCACCAGGCACCGTCTCAAGCTCCATAATCGACCCAAAAACCCGTCCATCACAAAGCTCCACCTCAACAATCAAACTCGCCTCACCGCGATACCTCCGCAAAACAACCTCACTCACCACCACATCCAACTGCAAAAAACTCCCCGAATCCACCGTCTCAAAAACATAAAACGCACTCCCAAAAATATGGATCGCCTCACCATCAATCCGCACCGACTCCACCCTCACCATGCCATCCCCCCCTATCCTAAACCCAACCGAACGCCCAAAACCCTACCTATATACCACAATTATAATTAATCAAACGTTTGATTAAAACAAAAGCCAAACATTTTAACCACCTTTTTGTAAAAGGCTCTTTTCTCAAACATTACGAAAATACCCTTGTAAAAAGATAGAAGCCAACCGTCCAAGATTCCAAAGGACAACCATTAAACTTCAGTGCTCCCCAACAAAACAACTCCACCCTGGACCCAGCACAAAAAAATAATTCACAAAATCTTCCGAGGCTTTAATGACCTTTTTTTTATAAAATAAAATAGAAGCCAAGAAAGGAAGTGGAATATGTGTTATAAACCGAGAACCGAACCAGTAAAAATTAAAATTTTACAATCACTAGACAAAAGGATGGGTTTGCCACCAGATGAAAAAAGGCGCTATCTAAACTTAATCAAAGGCTACGAAGGGGAAGTTCTATTTGACTCCTTAACAACTCAACTTGAAAATAAATTTTACATTTTGAAAGACCTCTTACTAGAACACAACAAAACGAAGTTTCAAATTGATTCATTAATTATCTCTGAGGCATCATTATTTCCTTGCGAGGTTAAAAATTATCAAGGAGATTATGTATACAAAGATGATGATTTTTCCAATATCCAAACAGGACAAAAAATCACAAATCCATTACACCAAATTGATCGAGCCCAAACCTTGCTCCGCCAGCTTCTCCAAACGCATGGATTTCGTCTCCCAATAGAAAGCAATCTTATCTTTGTTAATCCCGAATTTACACTTTATAATTCTCCTCAAAATAAGCCCATCGTTCACCCAACTCAGATTAAGAAATTCCTAGAAAACTTAAACTCCAGGCCAGCAAACCTAAACTCCCATCATCGTAACCTTGGCGAATTCCTAATTAATAGTCATATCATCGAATCAGCTTACGAACACTTACCAACTTATGAATATAGTGGGCTTCGGAAGGGGTATACCTGCGCTTGCTGCCATTCTTTCTTAGTCATCATTTTACACAAGCGCATTATCTGTAGTGAATGCGGACATCACGAAAGAACGGAACCTGCCGTACTGCGAAGTTTAGAGGAACTAAGGCTACTTTTCCCATGTATGAAAATAACGACTAAATTAGTATCTGATTGGTGTCAATCGATTAAGAACGAGAAAACAATCATGAGAATTCTTAAGAAAAATTTAACGGCTATTGGTCATGGGCAATGGACCTATTTTGAGTAAGGTATTGGAAAAAGGGAAATCCTGCTAGGTAAGTTTTCTCGAGGGAAAGGGGGCAAATTGGAGTCTAGGGTTTAACCATTACCCATCTATCACATTTTGTTTGGGCACTTCTAATCGAGTGCCTTTTTTATATTTCGCCTCCAATAAGTCAGTTTTTGGATTCCTACTCTGAAATTTGGCTTTTTTGAGCTTCAGAGCTTCACCGAGATCTTCCTTTCTTATTAAATACCCAATCTGCTAGCACTTTTAGGTTTAATGTCCCCAATAAGGTCCATTGGGGACAAATCTGCTAGCTTTTTTGAACTTAATGTCTCCAATAAGGCTTATTGAATACCCAATCTGCTAGCACTTTTCACTTTTATGTCCCCAATAAATGATCCATCATGTCATTTTCAGCCTTATACCCATATAGGTATTACCGCCATATACCTCTTTTTATGGAATAAATGCAATATTACGGGATTTCATCAACCCCCTGAAATTCCATTTATCCGGTAATAATGGTGCATTTATGCAATTTCCCTAGTTAATTACAATCCTACAAAGGCACTTTCTTAAAATCCGTCATTAAAAATCACTGACCCCCCCACAAAATCCGGAGTTTTCCGCTATACCCATACCGGCATCTGGTAAAATTTCCACCAAAAAGGAAACCCGCCCCTCCCAAAAGTGACATTTACCTCCATAAAAAAACCCGCAAGGAGATTAACCATCTCCTTGCGGGGCAAAACCAAATAATAACTTAAAAATCACCAGCGGGACAAGCCGTCATCTCAACTCATCGTTAAGCCGTTAAGCCGTTAAACCGTTAAGCCCTTTAGCCCTTTAGCCGAATAACCAACGAATAATCGCAACGACAACCAAACCCCATACCTACCCTTAATTCTCCTCAATCTCGCTCCGATTCTTCTTAAACATCTTAGACAACACTTCATAAACAATCGGCACAATAATCAACGTTAACAACGTCGAACTCGTTAAACCACCAATTACGGTTATTCCAAGACCTTTAGAAATCAGCCCGCCGCCGCCAGACCCAATGGCCAACGGAATCAACGCGCCAATCGTCGCAATAGCCGTCATCAAAATCGGACGTAATCTTGTAGCTCCGGCTTCTAGAATCGCTTCGCGCATTCCCATGCCATCACGTTCCATATGAATAATCCGGTCCACTAACACAATCGCGTTGGTAACTACAATTCCGATCAACATCAACAGACCCATCATAACCGACACAGAAATCGTTTCGCCAGCAATCAACAGTCCGACAAACGAACCAATCACCGCAAACGGTAACGAGAACAGAATCGCAAATGGCGCCAAACCTTCACCAAAGGTAACAACCAAAATGAAGTACACAATCGCAATCGCAGCAATCATTGCAATCCCTAGCTGCGTAAACGTTTCATTCATATCCGCTTGAACACCAGCGACATCAACCGTAACACCTTTTGGTAAATCCAACTTATCTATCTTTTTACCTACCTCGGCAGTAGCCTTGGAAATATCGTCGCCAATGATTTTACCTGAAACAGTTGCGTAGTATTCACCTTTACTACGTGCCAACGTATTCAACGTTGAACCCTTCTCAACCTCAACAAGCTCACTCAACTGCTTCATACCAACAGCTGTCGGTACTGGCGCAGCCAACATCTCTTCAATTGTCTTGGCATCCGCCGCTCCAGCCAACTCCTGCTCCTGTTGAACAATAACCTCTAAAGAGTTTCCGTCCTTTTCAATCGTCGTCAACACTTCCTCCATCTTCATCGGATTCAGCATCATCACGATTTGACCAGTCGTTAAACCGTATTGCAACAATTCCGCCTGATCAACCTTAAACGTATACTCGACATAGGCATCCTCAGCACTTGTAGAAACATCTTCCAAGCGCTTATTTTTCTTCATAATCTTTTCGACCTTATCAACAGCCGCATTTAATTTAGCTAAATCCTCACTATACAAACTGTAGCTAACTTCGTTTGAAGCGCCTCCGCCCATTGATGAGAAATTCTGACTCTTCCACTCGCCACTTTGATCCATCTCAGTCAAATCGTCGACAATCTTATCGCGAACATCAGCGAAATCCTTCATTTCTGGATCAAAAATCAAATACATCAACGCACCGTCACTGCCGCCACCCATCATCGCAGCCATCGGATCGCCCGACTCAGTTACAGAAATCTGCACAATATCGATATCGTCGCGCTTCAACATTTTCTCTTCGACGACTTCGACATTCTTCAACGTCTCCTCTTTCAACTCACCAACACCAGGAGTATACGTCAAATACATCACTTTCTCTTCTTCACTACCCATGAAACTAAAGCCAATTAACGGAGTCAAAGCCAATGACCCAGCCAGTAACACAACAGAAATCACCGAAGTAATAATCTTGTGATTCAGCGTCCAGCCAAGCACACCCTTGTACCATTTGGCCAACTTACCAGCCTCTTTATGACTGCTCTCAGTTTTTTCAGCATATAATTTCTTTTTAAATAAAGAATGACCTAAAGCCGGAACAATCGTAATCGCCACCAAGAGCGACGCACCCAAAGCAAACGTCATCGTTAAAGCAAACGGCGCGAACAACTCACCGACCATCCCTCCAACAAAAATCAATGGCGCAAATACCGCAACCGTAACCAATGTTGATGCTAAAATTGGCTTAAACATCTCAATCGTCGCTTCCCGCACAAGCGCGCGGCCATTCAACTTCTCCTCACGCAAATGCAAACGCCGGAAAATATTTTCCACAACAACAATTGAGTCATCAATTACCCGCCCAATTGCCACCGTAATCGCACCCAATGTCATAATATTCATGGTAATTTCCAAATAATTCAAAATCAAAAATGCCATAAACACCGAAACCGGGATAGAAATAATCGAGATAATAGTAGATTTAACATCACGCAAGAACAACAAGATAATCAATACAGCAATCAAACCACCAAATAAAGCCTTCTCCACCATCGTGGAAATCGATTGCTTAATCGGCTCCCCTTGGTCAAGCGAAACCTCAGCAACAAGACCCTCAATCTTCTTCTCTTGCTCCTTAACTAAATCCTTAACATCATCCACAACATCAACTGTGTTAGCCTGCTGCTCTTTTACAATCTGAATCGCAATCGCATCTTCACCATTCGTCCGCGAAACCGATTGGACCCGGCCAACCAATTCAATCTTAGCAATATCACTAAGCTTCACAAACGGCGCCGGATTTGCCTCAGACGGCGTCACCGGAATCAGCATTTCCTGAAGCTCTTTAACCGTCATAAACTTACCGTCAACCGAAATAGCCTGTTCGGCCTCTTCAAACTCGAACAAACCTAACGAAACCGCCAAATCACTCGCTTGAATCATCTGCTTGACCTTATCTTCCTCCAAGCCAAACTCAGCCATCTTCGCCTTATTATAAGTAAGCTGCACTTCTTCAATATGCTGACCAGTAATCGTCGCCGACGCTACCCCGTCAAGCTTCTCGATTTTTGGCAACAAAACGTCCTCAACCGTAGAAGTCAACTCAACAATATCCTCAGTCT
>CALCRD010000210.1 GCA_937894355.1 uncultured Bacillus sp. | reverse complement strand
AGCCAATAATCGACCTTTTCGGCGATTATCTTCTTTTTTTGCTTGCGCAGCTTTAATCCGAGGGCAACATTTTGGAACACTGTCATATTTAACAACAAAGATTGCTGCATGGCGATGGCAAATTTGCGCCTTTGCTCAAGTAAAAGTGTTTTGGCTGAGACTTTATCCCCATGGTAAAAAATCGTTCCCTCACTGGGTGACTCTAATAAAGCCATCACTTTAACCAAAGTGCTTTTTCCGGCCCCGTTCGGTCCCATTATCCCAATAACGTCACCTTCAAATAAGCTGAACTCTGGAACTGAAAGTATTGTTTGCTGGACTCGAGTATATTTGATTTTTTCTAATTGAAGTAAAGGATTCATGAAATTCGCTTCCTCTGTTGTAAAAAGGTTAAAAGAAAGGTAATGATAAACGCCAATGACATCAAAATGAAGGATAGTGCAAGTGCAACGTCAAAATTGCCTTTGGAAACTTCCATTACGATTGATGTTGTCAAAATCCTTGTATCGCCCTGAATGTTACCACCAACCATCATGGCAGCTCCTACCTCGGCTAATATCCGTCCGAGTCCGGCAATGATGGCAGCTAGAATGGCTATTTTGGTTTCTTTTAATAACAGCCAGACGGTTTGCCATTTTGTTGCCCCTAAAGCTTTAATCTGTAAGAGTAGCTTTTGATCGATTTGTTGAAAAGCAGTGCTGGTGAGGCCGGTAACTATCGGTAGCGAAACCAGAATTTGGGCCATCACAATCGCAGTCGGAGTATATAACAAGGAAAAATCTCCAAGCGGTCCAGATCGCCATAAGAAGATCGTTATCCACAATCCGGCAACAACAGGAGGTAGACCCATCCCAATATTAATCAATACTAATAGCAGCTTTTTCCCCGGGAAATTAGTTAGTCCTATTAATGTTCCAAATGGAATGCCGATTAACATGCTGAAGAATATTGCCGTAAATGAGGCTCTTAATGTTAACAAGGTGATAGCGAAAATCTCACTATCACCTGTTATGACCATTTCTAATGCTTTTTTTAATCCATCTACCAATAAGTCCATAACATTCACTGCATCCTTTTTTAGAGGCTCTGTTAAACTCGACTGTTGATTTCCGTTCCAGGCACGAGCGGTTCGCAGGCTCGCACGAAGGCCTCCTTCGGTCGTTCCTTCCTTCGGAGTCTCACTCAGCTCGTGCTCCTGCAGGAGTCTGCGTGCCTTCCACTCCAATCAACAATGTGTTCTAAATATGCATTTATCCTAAACAGAGCCTTTTTAGAAAATTACTCAGTATATTTAAAGAATAGTGGTTCCCCGTATTCCTCTTTTCCAAACTCGGCAATGATATCCTGAGCTTTCTTACTAATCATAAATTCTACAAAAGCTTCAGCACTTTCGCTGTTAACTTTATCATGTTTTTCAGGATTTACTTGCATAACATGATAAACATTTAATAGGTCATCTTCACCTTCAACTAAGATACTAACATCTGGTAAGACCTTTTTTTGAGAAAGGAAAGTAGCCCGGTCGGTCAATATATATCCACCTTTTTCAGAAGCGACTTTTAATGACGCTCCCATACCTTGTCCGGTTGAAACATAGGAAGAAAGGGTGGTTGGATCAATTTCTACTGATTTCCAAATTTCAAGTTCTTTTTTATGTGTACCAGAATCGTCACCTCTTGTTACAAAAACGGCCTTAGTTTCAGCAATCTTTTTTAAGGCATCTTTTGTGGCAAGACCTTTGACACCAGCTGGATCATTACTTGGACCTACAACAATAAAATCATTATACATGACTCGTTTACGGTTAATAGCATCGCCACTTTCGACAATGGCTTCTTCGGACTTAGGTGCATGGACTAGAAGAGCGTCTGCTTCGCCTTTTGTGCCCATTTCCAGTGCTTGACCAGTACCTACAGCGATTGGTTTAACTTTAACGTTCTCTTGTTTTTCAAATACCGGAAGGAGTACATCAAGCAAGCCACTATCCTGGGTACTTGTTGTTGTCGCTAAAATCATATCTTTTGGTTCAGCTTTTGGTTCCTCTTTATTGGTATCTTTAGTTTCATCAGGTGACGCACAACCAAACATTAGTGAAATAACTAGAAATAACATACTAATAACTGACATCGTTTTGATCTTCATGTATTTATACCTCCAATGGTAGTCGTTTATCGTAAATAATTTTTCCTAACTCACTGAAATCATAGCCATTCAAGTCTTTTACATTGTCTAAAAATGATGGCGATTGAATCAAGCTTAATAAAGCTTCTAAAGCTGGAGTGTTTTGCTTGTTCCAGCGAAAAACAAGATCAAATTGTTCATTGGTTACGGGGATAAAATCTAAATCAAGCTGATTTGCTGCTGAACTGATACCAAAGGCTACATCGCCTGCGCCGCGACTTACTGAGGATGCTGTTGCCAGGTGATTCCACTCTTCAACATCATAGCCTTTAATATTTTGCGGAGAAATTTGCTGCTGCGCTAAATAGGAATCAAAGATAAATCTTGTTCCAGACCCCTTTTGCCTGTTGATAAAGGCTACGTCCTTGCGCATTAAATCTTCAAAATCGAAAATTTTCTTAGGATTTCCCTTTTGTAAAATAAACCCTTGCTCTCGTGCAGCCAGTCTCATCACCGTAATTGGTTCATGGATAAACAGCTGATTAATAAAGGGAATATTATAGGTTTGGGACAAAGGGTCTAAAAGATGGATGGCAGCAATATCGGACTCACCGTGATATAACGTCATCAAGCCTTCCAAACTACCTATGAATACAGGGTGAATGGAAAGTGAGTTCAAATTTGCCCTAGCATACTTTAATAAATGTTCGATTACGAAGTCATGGCTACCGGCAATCTTTATTGAGTATTGTTGCAGGGTATCAGCAGGGACGGGATCAATTTTACTAACTTTTGGTGGCGCTTTCATGGTTTCTTTATAACGCTCTACTTCTGACTGTTCGATGCGCATCTTATTGCCAACTTTAAATGCTCGTAATTCCCCCCTCTTAATAAGTTCATATACTGTGTGTTTGGAAATCTTGAACATCCCAGCAATTTCATCTGGTGTATATGCCTGATCATTCATTGGAATCCCTCCTAACTAGCTAATACAATTTTTAGTATAAAAGAAGTTTAATACCGTTTCTGTGATTTTTGTTTACTTTTGTTAAGTTTCGTTAAGTTTTATGTAGTTTTGTCAATTATTATTCACAATTTAGTAAGATTTGTCCAATGATGAGTTTCAATTCATTTAATAGTATTTATTTCCATTGCTGGATTTATGCCTATACGCATTATTTCGAGGGTATTTTTTCAACCATCGTTAA
This sequence comes from uncultured Bacillus sp., assembly GCA_937894355.1. Classification (GTDB taxonomy): domain Bacteria; phylum Bacillota; class Bacilli; order Bacillales; family Cytobacillaceae; genus Bacillus_BU. The sequence goes on along the minus strand of CALCRD010000210.1, from coordinate 1,350 downwards.
AAACTTTAAACTTTCGTAAATTAACTGGTAGTAAAGCCCCCTATTCGTAGAAGTTTCACTTTATACATTGTGATTTTAGTCAATTAAAAATATAATGAAACAATAGATGTAAATTGTGTATGAAGATTAGGGGATGAACATGGGTTCCAATCAAAAAAATACATCGAGACTAGATTACGGTTTAGTTTTGATTTTATTCTTATTATTTTTGGCAAGTTGTTTGGCTATTTACAGTGCTCAGGGACAATATGCAGGGAATTTTTTATTAAAGCAAATATTTTGGTATGTAATCGGAACGGTCATCATTGCTTTTGTATTAACGCTAGATTCAGACCAATTAAAAAGAATATCTTGGTATGTTTATGGTCTCGGTTTGGGATTATTAGCATTTTTAATCGTTGCTCCAGCGAAAATTGCCCCGCGGATCAATGGTTCAAAAAACTGGTTTAGAATTGGGGATCAAACCATTCAACCATCAGAATTTGTTAAAGTGTTTCTAATTTTAGCATTGGCTAGGGTGATTATTGACCATCATCAAAAAAACCATGTTAAAACAATCGAATCCGATTTTTTGTTGCTTGGAAAAATTGGTTTAACAACATTGGCTCCACTTTTACTAGTAATAAAAGAGGACCTAGGGACTTCGCTTGTGTTCATTGCGATTATGCTAGGAATGGTTTTTATCTCAGGTATTACTTGGAAAATTTTAGTGCCAATATTCAGTACAGGTGTATTATTAATTTCCAGCATTTTTTATCTTGTTCTTTCTAAACCGGAAATACTTGAAAAAATGTTAGGGATAAAACAATATCAATTTAATCGAATCTATTCATGGCTTAAACCATATGATTTTCAAGATTCAAGCGGCTTTCAGTTAACCCGTTCCTTGTTGGCTATTGGTTCTGGTGAGACGACCGGAAAGGGATATGGGAATCGGGAAGTGAATTTGCCAGAAGGACAGACCGATTTTATATTTAGCGTCGTTGGTGAGCAGTTTGGTTTTATTGGAGCGAGTATCCTCGTTAGTTTATTCTTTCTGTTGATTTATCAAATTACCAAGGTGGGAATGGAAACAAAAAATGATTTTTATACCTATGTTTGTGTAGGTGTCATCAGCATGATCACTTTCCACGTTTTTCAGAATATCGGGATGACAATTGGATTGTTACCAATTACAGGAATTCCGCTTCCGTTCGTGAGCTATGGAGGGAGCTCGATGATGGGAAATATGATGGCGATTGGCTTGATTTTCTCAATCCGCTACCATCATAAAAAATATATGTTTTCGACCTCGGATTAAGAAAAGCGCAAGCGCCTTGGTCAGCGGCGTATGAACTTATAGCCCATCGA
>CALCRD010000209.1 GCA_937894355.1 uncultured Bacillus sp. | reverse complement strand
GGAGCTGGTCCAAGGTTTACAAGTGTATGAAGGAAGCGGAAGGAGCTCTTTGTTACAAGAGGGCGTCCATCAATAGCCATACCACCAATAGACTCTGTAACCCAGGTTGGATCTCCACTGAATAGTTCATTATAATCAGGTGTTCTTGCAAATTTAACGAGTCGGAGCTTCATAACAAAGTGATCGACTAATTCTTGGGCTTCTTGCTCTGTTAGTACACCGTTTTCTAAATCTCGCTCGATATAAATATCTAGGAAAGTTGAAACACGACCTAGGCTCATTGCTGCCCCATTTTGCTCTTTAATTGCTGCTAAATAGGCAAAGTATAACCATTGGAAGGCTTCAACAGCAGTGTGTGCTGGTTTTGAAATATCGTAACCATAACCTTTGGCTAATTTTTTTAACTCTTTTAAAGCTCTAATCTGTTCAGAAAGTTCCTCGCGAAGGCGAATATTAGCTTCACTCATGACAGAAGAAGTTCCTTGTAAGTCCTTTTTCTTCTCTGTGATTAAAAAGTCTACTCCGTATAAAGCTACTCGACGGTAGTCTCCGATAATACGGCCTCGGCCATATGCATCTGGAAGACCAGTAATAATGGCTGATTTTCTTGCCATTTTCATTTCATCTGTGTAGGCATCAAATACACCTGCATTGTGAGTTTTACGGTAATCAGTAAAGAACTTTTCAACCTCTTTGTTTACTTCGTAACCATAAGATTCGCAAGCAGCAACAGCCATTCTTATTCCACCAAATGGTTGCATCGAACGCTTAAAGGGTTCATCTGTTTGAACACCCACTACTTTTTCAACCTCTTTATTTAAATAACCAGGACCATGTGATGTAATGGTTGAGACAATCTCTGTGTCCATGCTAAGAACTCCACCATTTTCACGCTCTTTTTGGGTTAAATCCATTACTTGCTCCCATAAAGATGAAGTACCTGGTGTTGGCCCTGTTAAGAAAGAATCATCCCCTGCATAAGGCTTAAAGTTTTTTAAAATAAAGTCACGAACATTTACTTCTCTGTTCCAAGCACCTTGTGTAAATTTTTTCCAATTTTCCATTTGTATGCACCTCTTGATAAAAAAATATACAACAGTTTTGCTTTTCTTCCATGAATTTATTATAACAGAATAATATTTGATGTGTGGTGAATTTTTTACCTGAAATAGTGTTATTGGCTATAAATGTTGGTCTAACAAGGTAAATGGTGGTTTTGACAAATTGGTGAATATGTTAAAAGTGGTTTTTTAAAAAATAAAATCAACAACTGTACTATAGTTGTTTAGCGGTTGTGTTCATCTGTTATATAAAACCGATTTTGCAATAAGATTATTCGAATTGCATTTCTCATTATTACTGTCCACGTAATGGTGGGTGATAATACTGGGAATTTCTGCAGATAATAATTCACGGGAAAAGTGATTTATATATTTATGAAAAAAAAAGAGTGATTATCGTTTTTCTTGTAAAAAATTGGCGAAATTTTATCATTTATGTAACATTTTGTTTAAAAATGACAAACGTCCTTTGCATTTTGTTACTATTAGAAATGTGAGTTTAAAATGTTAGGGTGTTTTTATTGCGTAAATATTACTTAATTACCATGTTGCTTTTCTTAATTTTTTCTTTTCAAACAAAAACATTAGCAAGCTCAGTGGATTCATTAGCGATTACTAGTGAAGCAGTAATTTTGATGGATACAAAATCTGGAGCAATACTGTATGAAAAAAATGCCAACAAAATGATGTACCCTGCTAGCTTAACAAAGATTGCCACTGCTATTTATGCAATTGAAAATGGAAATTTGCAGGATATGGTTACTGTTAGCGAAAATGCATTTAGGACTGTAGGATCAAGTGTGTACTTGGAAACAGGGGAAGTCGTTTCCTTAAAGCACTTAATTCAGGGGATGCTGATTAATTCAGGGAATGACGCAGCAGTAGCAATTGCCGATTATTTCCATGGAAATGTCGAACAATTTTCAATCCATTTGAATAAGTATTTGCAGGAAAAAGTAGGGGTTAATAATACTCATTTTTCCAACCCACATGGTTTGTTCTCAGATGATCATTATACAACCGCTGGGGATCTGGCGAAAATGACTAATTATGCTATGAAAAATACTGAGTTTCGGGAAATTTTCGGAACTAAATTGTTAAAATGGGAAGGCAAGTCTTGGGATACCACACTTATTTCCCATCATCTTATGTTAAAAGGTGAATTCCCATATGATGGAATTACCGGCGGGAAAACCGGGTATGTCAGCGAAGCTAAATCAACGTTAGCAACTACTGCTGATAATGGTCAAATTCAATTAACTGCTATTGTTCTAAAAGCTGGAAACCAAAAACAAATTTATAAGGATACTAAACAATTACTGGACTATGGATTTCAAAATTTTAAAACAACTTCAATACCAGTAACCCAGAAATTTACCGTTGATGATAAAAACTTTTTTCCAGCTCAATCAATATCCATTTCTGAAGCTTTAAATGGTGTTCATTTTGAGATTTCTAAGGATGGCATGTTGAAAGTTCAAACAAACGAGTATCAAACACTTCAAACCGTGAAACTAAATCCAGAGATTATTCCTAATCAGGTTGAACTAAATAAAGCAGTTGAAAAAAATTCGCTAATAAATATGAATACGTTCTTTGGAACTTTGGTTATTGTTGCTGCAGGTGCAATAATAAAATTGAGAAAAAAAAATAATGTATAAAAAAAGTGGGGAGCTAATTTTAAAAAGTCCCCACTTTTTTTTTGCCGTTATTAAGTTCATTTTGTTCAATAGAATCTTTTATCTAATTATTGTGGTTAGAAGTAGCATGATGAGTGAAATAATAATCATTGAAATTACTAAGCCCCAGGCCAAATTCATATTTCCACTTTCAAGTGCTACATAAACGGCGATAGGGATTGTTTGTGTTTTTCCAGGAAGATTCCCAGCAAACATGAACGTGGCACCGAATTCCCCAAGAGCCCGGGTAAACGCAAGGATAACTCCAGATATGATTGATTTAAATGAAAGAGGGATGGTAATGAATAAAAATACTTTCCAGGTACCTGCTCCATCTATTCTTGCCGCATTTTCAATATCGGTGTCAACTGATTGAAACCCCGTTTTTGCAGATTGATATAAAAGCGGAAAGGCTACTATTGAAGCGGCAATTAGAGCTGCCCACCAAGTAAACATAATCGAAGTATCAAACAACTTCTCAATTAGCTTTCCAATGGGACCTTGATTGCCAAAAATGGTTATCAAAAGAAAGCCGACAACTGTAGGAGGCAATATTAATGGAAGCAACAAAATTGATTCGATTAAAATCTTACCCCGAACAGTCGACCTAGTCATCAAAAACGCAGCGATAATTCCTAAAGCAAGCACAATGACAACTGCAACCGAAGCAATTTCAAGTGATAATTTTACTGGGATCCAAAATTGTTCATTCATAATCATTGCATCATTCCAACTTTAAATCCATATTTGGTAAAGATTGCTTTAGCTTGTTCACCTAAGAGAAAGTCAGAAAAAATAGTTGCTTCATTTATATGCTTGGAGGAGCGAAGAACTCCAGTTGAATAGACAATCGGATCATGAGTGGATGCAGGTATTTCAGTAATAATTATAACCTTCGCTGATTGAATAGCATCTGTATGATAGACAAAACCCGCGTCTACATTATTTGTTTCAACATAAGTTAATACTTGGCGGACATCTTTAGTGGGGACAAATTTCCCTTGATCATTTAATTTGTTCCATAAGCCCGTTTCTATTAAGGCTTGTTTAGTATATTTTCCCGCGGGTACGGTTTCTGGAGTTCCGACAGCAATTTTTTCGAGATCACTATGTAATAAATCTTCAAGGGTGTTAATTGGCTTTTTGGAAGTCTTAGGCACGATTAATACAAGACTATTTCCCAGAAGCTCTTTATTAGTTTCTTCAATAACTAGATCTTCCTCCACGAGCTTGTTTGCTTTATCTTTATCTGCAAAAATATACAAATCAACGGGTGCACCATTCAAGATTTGTTGTTGTAAACTGCCAGAACCACCAAAATTAAAAAGGAGAGACACGGAAGGATGCATTTTGTTAAATTTCTTTTCAATATCAGCTAAACAGTCAGATAGACTAGCAGCTGCAGAAATTGTTAAGATAATTTTTTGTTTTTTGTTGGAATCTTTACCTTTTTCTGAATCGGATGCGGTACAGGCACCCAGGAGAAGGCTAAGTATAATTATTATCAAAAGGGGGATTTTTTTCATGATGATAAATCCTTTCAATCAAAACTTTGTAGTAATTCAAGCTTACCATTATTTATCGTAAATAATCCATTTCTTAATTGCAAAAAATATCTTAGTAACCTAGAAGAAGAAAGGAGAATGTAAGCATGTCAGGACGGAAAAAAGATCCAACAAAAGCTGGTCTAGGCTCTCCGCAAGTTGAAGGGCAGGGGACTACTAATCAAGAAACTGGAGAACGACAGGCATCATCATCTAGAAGAAAGCAAAAACGCAGATAATTTATAATAGAAGAAAGTAAGAAAGGGAGATGATTTTTGTCATCTCCCTTCATGTGTTTTCTTTTTTTAACAGTAAATAATGTACAAGTTTTTTGAAACTAGATTAGTGTCTAGCTCCAGCGCCTAGCGTCTAGTGAACTTCCGCCCACCTCCCTA
>CALCRD010000208.1 GCA_937894355.1 uncultured Bacillus sp. | reverse complement strand
TTGCTAACTATACTTTACTCGGAGCCCTATGACAACTATCCTAACACAGGGGGATAATCGCGTTTGTTATATTTACAACAAAGATAGCGGATGGATAGTTGACAATAATCACGTTTTGATGGATAGATTAATGGGTTATGATGAAACTGAGGAACCGGGATCGCCTTATAAATTGGGTAATATGGATATGCTGATCCGAATTGATAAAATCACCAAAGATGAAGCGATGAGGTTAATTAATACTCACCCAAAAGAACTAATCAACCGCCCGGACATAAGCCAAGGAGTATAGAAAATTAAAGCGCCTGACCAAGTCATCCTCAGTCAGGCGCTTCTTTTTTGTTCGGGGGTAGGTTTACCCTAGCCGAATATTTAAATCGGTTGTGGGGCGTTTTAGAGGGTCATTTTTTCAGAAATATTATCAAAGGTTAGGAACTAGTAACCGATGCATACAAAAGAACTTGTCACTGTTAAATATCAACAATCTATTTTCCCTTTTTTAGGGCGTGTAAAATGAGTAAATAGTTTTGTTTGAAGTATTTTGTAACCAACACTTTCGGACATCAAAAAACGGCTTGTTTAAATGCCCTACAAGCCGTTTAGAAAATGGTTTAGTGGTTAGAGTACCCCCTGATTTTTGGTTATTTCATTTTTTTCATCACTCTCCATTAATCGATCATTTAACTTTTTTAATTCCTCAATAATCAATTCGTTTTGCTTAACCTGAAGTATCATGAATGCTAATTTTGTTTTTTGTATAGGCGTATTTTGAGTGGTCATAGTTGCGATCTTATGATGGGTTTCAAACAATTCCATTAATGGTTTTAAATCCATTAATACACCTCACTTTTTAGGTTCCGAATTAGTATTCAATAATAATATCTTCAGTCATAAATCTATCATTCAAAGGTTCATCTTGTCTAAAATACTGTTCCACTAACCGCCCAGCTTCTTCACTATATAATCCATCATCAAACCAATCTTGATAAACTTCCCCAAATGTTTCTGAAAACCAAGTTTGACTAAATTCTCTATCGTCTAATGCTGTTTTAAAAGTATGAAGTTTAGATGCTTCGTTAAACATTTGACATAATTGTTTTCTAGTACTCTGCCGCCTTTCTCCCCTATATTCAAAAGTGATAACTTCATTCATATCAACTTTTTTAAGGTTTTCATGAATTACTTGATATGATGTAATGTTATCTTTAGAATGATCTTTAAAGTAAACTCGGTACAGATCTTCATTTTCATAACCTTTCAACATTTGATACCCGGCATATTCACCTTCAGTAATATCTATCGCTGTTAATGTTCCATCCTGACAGAAAATAGTAAATGAACTTAGAAGGATTAAAACAAGCATGAAGTAATTTTTAAACATTCAAACCACCTTCCCACTTATACATCCATTTAATGTATTCTATCATAAAATTAACATAAAAAACCCGTTAACTGTGGATGCCCTCCGCTGCTGTATTCATCGCTTCATAATATGATTCATCCCCTTCTATAAATATATCGAATAACCTAAAAACCCCCCTGAAGGGAGGCTTTCGCACTGCTAATACGTATTATTTTGCCTGACGAAAGAAGGATTACGTTTTATAAGATGCGGAAATTTGCCCCTCTTCATTAAGAATTATTCTATAGTTATTGCTAATTGTCTAGTTAAGCATAGAAATTCATCAACATAACTAGAATCTAACATTTTGCTTGGAGCATTGCTTGTAAAATCAATATGGTTAATGGCGTCATTGTCGTTGTATTTCCCTAATTCTTCCGTTTTCAATGTGGTAGTAAAAATGACCTGATTTCCTAAAGATGAAAAAAGATCAAGCACAGTGTTCTCTTTACCAGTAGAGAGATCTTCAGCGCGAAAGGAATCTACAACTATTGGATAATTATGCTGTAACACTTTTGCCAAAGCATATAATTTCACTAAATGGAAAACAGTTGCCTCACTTCCAGAATATATTTTGTCTCGCGTAGTAAAAAGACTAGTAAATTTAAGGTTTCCAGTAAAATCAATGCCTTTATATGTGCTATTCATAATACGTATTATATTTTCAAGTAATTCGCATTGCTTTTCTACTTTGGAACTAACACTTGATTCATTGGTACTAATTCTGTCTGATAATCTCTGAATTTCGTTGTCAATTTCAATAATGCGCCTTTCAGCTTCTGATGCATCAAGAATATCATGCTTATATGCAACAATAGACTCTAAAGTAATATCTTCATTTTTCAATGATATTTGCAACTTCTCTTGAGCTTGATTTATTTCGCGCGTTAATCGGTCAATGTCTTCTTGATAGGCTGCAATTTTCTCATTAATGGAATCTATAATTTGTTTTCGTATTTCTGGAGTAGAAACATCAAAAGAACAAGAGGAATTTGATTTTGCTCTAAACCCAATATGAGTGGAATCACAGTCCATGCATCTCAATTCCCCACTATCGATTGAACGATTTAAGGAATTAAGTTCTTTTAAAGTAATTTCACACTTTACTTTTCGATTTATAGCCGAATTCCGTAACACTCTGAATTCGGCGATTTGATCTTTATTGTATTCGATTCTTTTAACTTTTGCTTCAAAAGAAATCTTGTCACTAATTGAACTTAGATAATTTGCAGTTTTCTTCTTAGATTTTAGGATTTTATGCCCACGCAATAGTACAGATCGCTCATCCTTTAAATTACGGATACTCATCTTTATAGTCTCTATTTCATCCGGAGCTATGCCTGGGTTCCCTAAATTCATGATTGAGTAGATCATATTATAGAAATCATCTTTGTTATAAAAGCCTTGATTAGCTATCCTAGATGTATCCTTTTTATCCTGTCCAACAAAAAATATTTGAACAAACAATTCAGGGTCTACAATTCTAATATCGTTGTTTTTTATAATACTCGGCAAAGCAAATATATTCTTGTTCCAATAACGTTTTAATTCCGCAATACTGCTAAATACCAACAAAGAGCTGTCACTTTTTATAACAAACGTATCATCTTTACGGCATAAAACAAACCTCTTTAACTCTACAGAGAAAACAACAATGTAAAAATACTCCGTATAATTAAAAGAAGAAGGAAACGTAGGCTTATTCCCTAAACAATACATGAGGGATTGTATTAATATTGTTTTCCCCTTGTTATTGTCATCACTAGAAATAATATTTATAGTATCAGCGAAGGATGATTCGATAAAGGCCTCCTTGGTGTTACCTATTGCAACTTTATGTATAATCAAGATTGTACACCATCCTTAACGCTGGCGATAAAATATTTTAACGACAATACATTAAAATTTGGGCATCCTTTTATAATATCTTTATCTAGCTTTTTAAATATCGATTCAACACTGTCTGTGTTGTTTTTGGTAATAGTCCGATACACATTATTGAAAAGATCCCAAAAACTATCTGCACCATTCTTGTCAAATAAGGCCAATGACAATGATAATTGGCAATCCTCTAACATTCCTTTTTGATACTCCGGTGGGAATCTATTATAAATAGGAACGAACGAAAAGGGCACTCCTTTTTCAAAGGGATTTCGATTTATAATTCTTCCTAAAACCAACAATTTAATCTCGCTGCTTGTTAAATGACGACAATAATTTAATGCTTCGTCAGTTGTTTGAATTGTTATGCCCTCGACAGAACCTATATTTTTTTTGCTGGCCTGTTTATCACGTATTTCGTTAAAAATAGCGACAAGCGTTGATTTATCTGGAATAATGCTTGGATGAATTTTAACAATCGCTTTAACATATTCGCTTGGTTCTTTATCATCTATAACAAAAAATACTTTACTCAGGAAATCAATGATTTTTTCTTCTGAAACTAAAGATTCATCAATATAAGTTTTTCTCTTACACTCATCAATTAAACCACTCTTAATTTTGTTTAAAGCAAGGGGCTTGATATTACTGGCGTCAAATACATTTCTACTATTATCTTTTCGAAGGGGACCCGTTACACCGCCCAAAAATAAAATATAATGGTTAAAATCGAAAGCACTGAGATAGTTTTTGAACAGAGTTACTAGTTCTTTACCAATAGCATTTGGAGATGATTTTAACGCTCCTTTAGACTGGAGATCCCATAGTTTTTGTGACATTCTATCCATGCCCGTCAAGTCGTTGAAAAAATCAACAACAAAATAGTATATTTCATCACTGTCACTGCGAAAATTCATCAAGTAAAGCATAGCTTTGGTTTCAGCCATAGAAGCTGAATGTCTCAATTTTTCAGACGATTGTACTGTATAGGCCATTCGACTCACCCCTAAATCTATAAAACATAAAACTTTTACCAAGAGTGAGCAAAATACATCTCTGAATTCAATTGACAAGATTAATCTCTTATTCTACACGGGCTTAATTCAATTTAGCTCAGTTCAAATACAAAGATTGTTTAATTCCGTTTACTATTCAGTATATCGGTAATTATGTTTAGTTCCTTTACAGAAATATGAAAAAAGCCAAGCCGTTAGCTGGCCTGGCTGAAAATTACTACCCCGAATTATACTTCAACTTCCCAATCATCACCCTATTCTCTCCCGACAAGCTTTCTAACGCCTCTACCAACGCCACAATTATGTCTAACAACCCATCCCCTCCGGCAATGATGTAGCCTCGATCTAATTTTCGTTATGTCCTTTGCATTCACTACCCCCATCTCAACTATAGCCCAACCTTACTGCCCACAAATGTTTATTAATAACTTCAATGTTTTGGTTCATCCTGTTTCACCCCTTAACCTCTCAACTAATCCTAATATCTCTTCTTTTTCCTCTTGGCAATACTGAACCATTTTTTTAAGAGTTTTCTCGCTCATAACTTTCCGATACCTTTTAATCATTGCCAAAGTCGAGTTTAACTCCTTTGTTTTCAAGACAATCAGCCGCTCAATAGTATTCGCCTTCGTCATATCATCAGTTCTTTTAATTCTAAATCAATGCCAGTCATTAAATCAATAACCTCCTCCGATGGGGTGTAATTAGAATATTTTTCACTCATCCTTTCCTTTTTACGGTTTAGAATTTCTTCCGTTCTTATAACTGCCCTTTCAACGCTTGATTCCCAATTTTCCCTGAAATAAGTTAAACCGGTTCCTCGGTAAGCCAAACGTGAAATGACTTCTTCATGTAATAACTGCAGGTCGTGTTCTTGACGTAATTTCCTTAATGCTTGACGTTCTAATTGTCCAATATACGACCGGGACACCCCTATTTTAGCGGCAATTTCCTCTTGTGTTTCGCCTTCAAAATATTGTCCACGAATAGCGGTAGCGCAATTATCGGAGAGTTTTAAAAGTGCATTTTCAAGCTTTTCCCTTAACTCCGATTGGAATATATTGTCAATAGCAACTTCAGAAGGTTCTTCGCTGTCTGGATCTGCCAATAACTCAATGAGCATTGTATCATCATCTTCGCCAACGGATTCATTCAAACTTTTACATCGGTTAAGCAGATCGTGTTTTGATATACGGAAGCCTATAAGATCGTGAAAATGGTTCAAAAGCGGGAATTTGAAATAAGACAATAATTTATGCCCTTCGTCTACTTTATACGCTTTCACAGCATCACAAAGAGCCAAAAAAGATATTTGAACAATATCATCCACTTCTACCGCACATGAAATGCAACGATCACGATACTTTTCAAATAGTGCGCGGGATCTTATATTAACAACGCCTTGATTTTTTTTCCATAATTCCGTTATTAAATCTTGTTCTCCATTTTGTATTTTTTGGGCCAATTCTTCGTTGGTCATTGAAAACCGCCCCCTTCTCTTGATATAATCTAATTAGGGTTCAAACGGTCGCTCCAAAAGGAGCGGCTTTCTTTTTTATATGGTTTGCCCCAGTAATTCGTCACTGGGGCAATATTTTGTTATTCCTTAGGAATAAGATTTACTAGATCATCCCCATCAACTCTTTATGTAGTTCCATTTGAATGTCCTCAAATGAAGCAGAAGAAAGTTCATCGGCCTTTCTAAGAATATTATCAACGCTTTCAGCTTCATCAAGAAGCATCTTGGATAGTATGGCATAACTTAAGCTGTTTTGAGCATTGGTTCCATTGTCAAAAATAGATTTGTGAGCTATTTTAAGATTATCTAAGCTATTTATAGCTTGGTCAAGTCTCCCTAGCGAAGAAAGGGTAATTGGTAAACCATCTTTACCCCATCTAGTGATGAGAACGGAATAAAAGTTTTTCATAACCACATAATCACCAAAAAACGGTTTAACCAATTCAAAAGCTTTTTCATCGCTTATTTTGTCACCTAGTAAACCAATAAAACCGATTGCAGCATTAATCTGCTCTTGATAATCAGCAGGCTTGTTAATGCTCCGTTTAGTAATGGCCGTTTGTTCTTCTGTAAGAATAACCTGAAGCTGATCGTTGAATTCTGCATCATTAGCCTGCATTTCGGATTTTACTTCTCTGATTTTTTGCGTCCTATGGTCGCTCGAATAAAGCTGATCCGCTTCCCATCGTGCAATTTGGTCGAGAAATTCAGTAGTTATTTTTTTGTAGTTTGAAATTAACTTTTCGATTTTTCCTTTAATCATTTTTTAATCACCTTTCCTTTTTTTTGTTGGGTTTACCTTGACTAAACCTTGGTAATACCTTAGCAATACCATAGCATTTCATAACAAATCCCTTTTTAAGGCGTCACTTATGTCACTATATTTTTAAGGCCTCCGAAATCTCCGAATACTTGTTACCCAATTTCAGTCAATACCATATTTAACAAGGCTTTTAATTCTTTGTTGCCTTTGAAATGCTCCAAATTAAGCGTTACGGTTTTCCCCTGGTGAATTTTATCATCCAAGCTCTTCCATTTCGGTAACGAAAGACAAAACCGCTTTACTTCTGGATAATACATAACTTCCCCCTTATCCGTAATAACTGCAACCGGAGTTTCCACTTCATAAAACTTTGCCATTTTTAAATCTTCCTTTCTTATTTATTTTATGTTAGGTTTTGACAGGTTTTCAGTAGTAATTTTAACTGTAGTATTATGTAGTATTTTACCTTATGATTTCCTAGTAATTTTGTAGTTTGAACTCTAGTACTTTTTTCTACAACCCTAGGTTTCCCTAATGATTTTTTAACCTTACCAAAACCTTATAAAATGCAACATTTTTATTCAATTATCAGGAATTAATAGAGCTTGGAGGGGGGTTTTTCCTTTTCTGTAGGTTCCTAAATCTGTTGCATTTTGTAGGGTGTTCCAATATTTATTTTTCCCTTTTTAGGGTGTTAGAAATGTTAGGATTTTTTTGTAGGCTCATATATGTGAGGTTCATTTTTTAATCATCCTTTCTTTTTCAATTAAACCCGATCCGTTCGTTACTAAAATCTTCAAAGCAATTCTCCCAATTCAGATGATGATACCCGGCTATTTTAAACGCCTGATTGATTTTAAAAATGATGTTGCCGGGTATGTTTGATCCAAGGGTGAAATGATCTTCAATGAATCCAAGATCATCTTTTGATATTAGGTTCAACATCTTTTCAATTGCCTGTTTATTATTTTCCGGAAGCCCTTCTAAGAAGTCAGTCATGGTCTTGTAACATCCAAGAAGATTTTATACCTTTGCACCCTGACCAGTTTCCCACTTACAATAATAGTCCGTGTTGAATGGCTTCTTGCTTTACAACAACCCGTTTTAATTGGTTTACCTTTAGAAACTCTAGTTTTATGGATTATATGAATTTCTCCGCAATCCGGGCAAACATAATTATAAAAACCATCTTCCAGGGTTAGGGGTTTAACGATTGGTAATTCATCAACACCCGGTCTTATCGTCCTGGTGTCAATGTAGCCGGTAGAAGATTCTAGAATGTCCCCATCCTTGAAAAATATTTTTCCATACGTTTTAGCAGTTCGGAATCTTTCCCTTAAATTTATTTTCATTACCTAACCACCCCTTTCATTATGTTTTTGATCTCCTTCAGGTTCTTCAGTATTTCCGTGAATACCCGTTCAATTGGTTTACCCATTCCCCAATCACTCCTTTTTATTATTTGTCAGTTTGTCTGTCAGTTAGCAACCTAAAACTATATATATACTTTTTTAAAAAAATTTGTGGTTTTTTAATTTTATTTTTTCTATTAAAAGGTTCCCTTTTACTGACTGACAAACTGACATTTTATTAAAAATGTCGATTTTATAAGGCTTTGCCCCTGTCATTTAGTTGTCTATTTATTGTCAGTTTGTCACTTAACAAACATACTGTCCCGTTCATTTGTACCGGGAACCCGCTTTTGTTTAACGGTAAAATCAAACTCGTTTATAATTTCATCTACAAAGCTTCTTCGGCTTTGAGGGTTGTTATATAATGTACCCATGATTTAAGACAAAAATTTCGAAAATCTAAGTGAGCCTGAT
>CALCRD010000207.1 GCA_937894355.1 uncultured Bacillus sp. | reverse complement strand
CTTCCAAAATATTCATAATATTATCAACTAATACTATGCATCTATAATAATATAATTTATACTAGGACACTTCAACAATTAACCTCTATTATTCATAACATTGTCATAATTTTTGTATTATCATATATATTCCGACTTTTTACCATGATAATCGTTAATATCGTCTCGACAATCTTTAATTGAAAATACTGGATTAAAACGATAGTAAAATATCAATAAAATTATATCGAACGATAGTAAAAGGTTTTCACCATTAATAATAAAAATAGCCACTAGCCTAATATAGGCAGTGGCCTGAGGGAAACTTCCCAAATCGTTCTCCATTAATATCTAAAAACTGTTTAATCATTTTATCACCGGGTAAGCATAGGCTACAAAACGTTGTGGTGCCGGACTTGGACCAACGAATGGGTAACAAGTTGTAACCACTAGTACTTCTTCACCCATTTTTCTAACGACGGATGTATCGTTTTTGTCAACAATGATTGTTTTCCGTATTTCATAGGTGTACTCGCCATTTGACATATTAACAATAAAACGATCGCCAATCTTCATTTTATCAAAATTTTTGAACACGGTGTCGTTATGTCCAGAAAAGATGATTTGCTCTCCCATACTTGGAAGCACCGTCTCAGACATATGACCAACACCTAGTCTCAGTTCCTTCTCACTTGTGCCCTCTACAACCGGCAGCGTTCTTTTTAGCTTAGGAATCGATAGTGTCCCAATAACCTTTGTTTTACCTGGTGAGGGTTTACTTTGATTAGTTGTCTGTTCAGGATTAGTACCAACAGAGCCTGTAAGAGTAGGATTAGAGGTATTTGTTTGATTTCCCATCCCAACTATCCTCTGTGCAACCTCCAACGCATCCCGTTGAGCATTATCATGATTTACCTTTTCGTATCCAGTCAATCCCATATACAAAAGACTTAACAGAATTAAACCTGCCCCTAAGTCCAAACCAATCTGTTTAAGGATTTTTTTCTCCGTTAATCTACTGAAATAGATTTTAAGTTTACTTCCTTGTTGAGTATTATTTGCTTTGTTATTTTTCATAGGATTAATGCTCCCTATTTCGTTATTAGAAAGAAGCAAATGCAATGATTATCGCATTTGCTTCTTTAAATTTTTAAAGTTTACTATTTTCTTCTAGCATAGAATCGAGTTCCTACACCAGCTAATAAAGTTCCAAGTCCCAACAGTCCATAAGACAAAATACCCGCAGAAGTTTTAGGTAATTTAGTTCCACCATTTTCGCCACCAGGTAGGGTTGGAGTGGTTGGAGTGGTTGGTGTTGTTGGTGCAGCCGGTTCATTAAAGTTAATTGTTGCAAAATCATCATTTTTACTTAATAAAGCTAAATCCACAGCACTGGTATTAGCCAATATTCCATGAATTTCGTAATCACCATTTAATCCAGAAGGCTTGGCCACTGTCAAAGGAACGTTAACAGTTGTGTCTCCCAAAACATTAAGAATAACTAAATCGTCTAAAAGGTCAAGTGTAAGATTCGTTACATCAGTAACCAGACCTCCAACAGTACTCACTAATGTGTCTAATACTCCATTTAATATTCCTGCTTCTCCTAAAATGGTGTCTAATGTGTCTCCTAAAACGTCATCCAACAATTGTCCAATTGCGCCTAATAGACCACCTAAAATCGGAAGATCTCCAACAATAGGAAGGTTACCTACTTGTGCAAGGTCCACTTCGATACTTAAATTATTAACTGCTGTAAGAACACTTGTCAGAACAGGAAGAACTGCTTCTTTAATTGCTGATTCAAGACGGGTTCCTAATGCATCCGAGTAATTTACGATAATTTCTCCATTAGTACCCTTGACAACTTCCACTTCTTCGTCATAATCAGTCAAATTTATTACAGCATCATCTAGATTATTTAACGAATCTAAAGCACCATATAAAGCATCGAGTCCATTAATCTTCACAATTGGTAAGACTTCACCAATAATTTTGGTATTTAATTCATTAACTGTTCCTAACACACTATTTACTGTACCAGTTACAGTGCCTGTCACCGTATCTAACAATTCTACGACCGCAGGGATGTCTCCGAGACTAATTGGAAGCATGTCAACTTTAACATGGGCTTTACCAGCTGGATTCCACTGTTTCGCTACATCTTCATTATAGAACACAACTGATTTTTCAGGATTTAACAACTCAACATCAAGTACACCTTCGCCAGTAAGTGTTAGATCAAGTTTGTAATCGCCAGGTGCTTTTACATCATTATTTGTAAGATTTGCTTTCAAATCCACATCTCTCAATAGACTTACATCTGCCAAGCTTTGCTCAGCAGCTAATACATTACCAATTGGTAAGAATATCAAAATTGCAATAGCCATTAAAGCAAAAACCTTTTTCAGCATTCGTTTTTGTTTCCTTCTCATTATGTCCACTCCTTTATCCCATTCGAAATCTTTTGTTTCTTGCTGCAAATACTAGATTGATAGAAAACAGTTTCAAGACAAAGTAAATATTAGATTTCATATGCGTGGAGTTATCAGCTCCACTACTTCTCCAAATTCATCCCCCTTTTCATGGAATATTTGGAAATGGCCAGAATCACTTCTCATTTGTTCTTCGATAAACAATTGGCTTTTTTGGCATGTAATCTTTTTCAGTTCCCAAATATTCATAATTTATTAAATATTATGCACCTTAATAATAGGTTGGAAATGATACTACTTCAACGTAAAAAATTTACCTTTATGGGAAAATAATCCCAGTAAATAAGCCCCGTCACTGATATGATTTGTGCGATTTTTCAGTAATTACTGACTTTTGGAGTATGGCATTAAAAGACACAAAAAAGCCTCTTACCTAAAAAAGGTAAGAGGCTTTTTAAATTAGTGCCCTCGGCGAGAATCGAACTCACATTTTAAGCTTCGGAGGCTTACGTGCTATCCATTGCACCACGAGGGCATATTTAAGCGGTACGATTATTTATTATATGGCATGATGAACATGTTTGCAAGTATTGTTTTACTAGCAAATTTGCTAGAAAGCTATGAATTACCCTGTTTAAAATATTTTTAATTTGGAAAAGCTGAAAAACAGAGCTATTTGGTGCAAATACCAATGATTTTTTGAACTTAGATGATTAGAGCAGATATGCGAAGACTCCTGCGGGAGTATGGGGCAGGGGAAACTCCATAGGAACAAAGCGCCGAGGAGGCTCCCCGCTACCGCCCGCGGAAAGCGAAGACCTGGAGCGGAAATCAACGGCCAAGTTTAGCACAGCCTGTCTATTAAACCATGTCGAACTTATCCTGATGCGATTTGTTTGACCTTAATTGACCATCAGTGTATGATAACAATACATGAAGATATTTCCTAAAAGATATAATGAATCTTACCATTAAAGGAGGAACAGAAAAATGAATTTGATTCCTACAGTAATTGAACAAACAAATCGGGGCGAGCGTGCATATGATATATACTCTCGTTTATTAAAAGACCGTATTATCATGCTTGGTAGCGGTATTGACGATCATGTTGCCAACTCGATTGTTGCGCAATTGTTATTTTTAGAAGCTGATAATCCTGAAAAAGATATATCTATTTATATTAACAGCCCAGGTGGCTCCATCACGGCTGGTATGGCAATTTACGATACGATGCAATTCATCAAACCTGATGTACAAACCATTTGTATCGGGATGGCTGCATCAATGGGTGCCTTCTTGCTAGCTGCAGGAACGAAAGGCAAGCGTTATTGCTTACCAAACGGCGAAGTTATGATTCACCAACCACTTGGCGGTGCTCAAGGTCAAGCAACGGAAATCGAAATTGCTGCTAAACGCATCCTTTTCTTGCGTGATAAACTTAATGGCATCCTTTCTGAGCGCACTGGTCAGCCGCTTGATGTCATTGAACGCGATACAGAGCGTGATAACTTTATGACAGCTGAAAGAGCAAAAGAGTACGGTCTAGTAGACCATATCATCACACGTAGCACAAAAGCAGATAAGAAATCTGAATAAAACAGAAAAGTGTAAGCGCCTTGGTCAGCGGCGTATGGACTTATAGCCCATCGACTGAGATAAAGGAAACACGAAGTGCGGTCTTCCACTTCGATGTTGACTTATCGTAGGGAGATTGGCGGAAGTCCACTAGACGCTAGGCGCTGGAACTAGACAAATAGAATAGAAAAAACTCGCGCCTTCGTTTGGGCGCGAGTTTTTTTATCCTCCGTGAGAAATATATGCTACAAGTGCTTCAATTGCTTCGGCTTCATCGCTGCCATTTGCGATAAGTCCAACTTCAGACCCTGAACTGATAGCTAAGCTCATAAGACCCATGATACTTTTTGCATTAACTTTTTTACCGTCCTTTTCTAAAAAAATATCGGACGAAAACCGATTGGCTTCTTGAACAAAGAGCGCTGCTGGTCGAGCTTGAAGACCTGTCTTCAGCTTTACCTTTACCTGTTTTTCTAACATCGCGATTTCTCCCCCTTATGATCTCATTTTTGTAATCGCTTCCCCAGTTCGAAGCTTTTCTGCGATTTCATCAATTTTTCTCAACCGATGATTAATTCCTGATTTACTAATTGCTCCTCCGGAAACCATTTCCCCTAATTCTTTGAGGGTAACGTCTTGGTATGCCACTCTCAACTCGGCAATTTCCCTAAGCTTTCCAGGTAAAATTTGCAAGCCAACAGTCCGGTCTATATAGCGAATATTTTCTACTTGCCTTATTGCAGCACCAATCGTTTTATTTAAATTAGCTGTTTCACAATTAACTAATCGATTAACAGAATTCCTCATATCGCGGACAATACGGATATCCTCAAACCGCAATAATGCGTTATGGGCACCGATAATATTTAAGACCTCGGTAATCTTTTCGGCCTCTTTTAAATAAGTGATAAAGCCCTTTTTTCGCTCTAATGTTTTACTGTTTAACCCAAATGTGTTCATTAATTCACACAATGCCTCATTATGCTCTTGGTACATTGAGGCAATTTCCAAATGATAGGAGGAGGTTTCCGGGTTATTAACCGAACCTCCCGCAAGAAACGCTCCCCTTAAATAAGAACGCTTACAACATTTCTTTTTAATTAAATCCTGTGAAATATCATGGACAATGTTAAATCCTTCAGCCAAAATTCTCAAGTCTTCGAGAATCGACTTTGCCTGATCAGTTAGGCGCACAATGTACACATTGTTTTTCTTTAGCCGCATTTTTTTCCGAACAAGCAATTCTACCTGAACTTGATAGTTTCTTTTAATCAGCGTGTAAATTCTTCGAGCAATCGCCGCATTTTCTGTCTGTATATCAACAATTAATTTGCGGTTTGAAAAGGACAAGGAGCCATTCATTCGAATTAAGGCAGACAGCTCTGTTTTGCTACAGCAGTTTTTTACCTCAATATTGGTTAATTCCTTTTTGGTTTCCGAAGCGAAAGACACCCATTTTCCACCTCCATCGATGATGCTTCTATTGAAGTTTCTCTATATGAATAATTTCATTTTAATAGCAATGAATATAATATTTCTGCTACCTTTTTTGTATCATGACGAATTACCCCATTTTCTTGACTCACAATTTCATCTTGGAGCACTTCTAAACCTAGTTGTTGTAAATTGTGTACATCAAAATTTACGGGTTCCGCCATTTCCTTATGATATCTATGTTGGATAGCAGGTGGAATAGGTTTGTTATTCACTAAAATCGTATCAATAAATGGTCGTTTCATATGATCATAAATCGCTTTTACATGGTCACTAGCAGAAAAATTAAGTGTCTCTCCAGCTTGGGTCATCAAGTTACATATATATACCTTTTTTGCTTTGGCATGACTAACTTCATGGCCGATACTAGGGACGAGTAAATTTGGCAGAATACTTGTATAAAGGCTTCCTGGACCAATCACTATCAAATCTGCTTGCCTAATTTCATGAATGGCTTCCGGTAGCGGTTTTATTTTTTTGGGTGACAAAAAAACTTGGTCAATTTTTTTCCCCGAAAAGGGAATTTTCGATTCTCCAGACACAATTGTACCATCTTCCATCTTTGCATGTAGGATAACACTTTGGTTAGCTGCCGGCAAGACCTTACCCCCAACATTCAAGACTTTGGACATTTCTTGAATGGCATGAACAAAGTTACCAGTAATCGACGTCATAGCAGCCAAAATAAGGTTTCCTAAGGAATGACCTGACAGTTCATTTTGTGTCTTAAACCGATGCTGGAACATTTCCTCAATCAATGGCTCAACATCAGAAAGCGCCGCCAATACATTCCGGATATCCCCAGGGGGTGGAATATGAAGTTCATCACGCAATCTACCAGAACTTCCACCATCATCTGCGACAGTAACTATTGCCGTAATATCAACTGGGAATTTTTTTAAACCCCTCAATAAAACTGGAAGCCCTGTTCCACCGCCTATGATGACAACTCTTGGTTGTAATTGCTGTGTCATGTTACTTTATCCTTCCTTTTATCAATATCCCGGTGGGTTACCCGTGTATTATAGTCCTTTTTAAAAAATTCGCCAATATACTCAGCTAATGCTACGGACCGATGTTGACCACCTGTACAGCCAATTGCCACAACTAGCTGCGCTTTCCCTTCACGCTTATAATGAGGCAGCATAAAGCTAAGTAATTCGGTAACTTTTTCTAAGAATTTATGCGTTTCATTCCATTTTAATACATAGGTTGAAACTTCATCATCCAACCCCGTTTTTGGACGCATGTGATCAATATAATGAGGATTTGGTAAAAATCGGACATCAAATACGAGATCAGCATCAATTGGAATCCCATGCTTAAACCCGAAAGACATCATATTGACTGTAAACATCGTCTGTTTGTTAACCGAGAACTCAGTCAATATTTTTTCACGTAAATCTTTCGGTTTCATATTTGAAGTATTATAAATAAGCTTCGCTCTTCCCTTTAGCTCTTCTAATAGTTCTCGCTCAAGCACAATTCCTTCTGATGGGAGACCAGATTTAGCTAATGGATGGAACCGTCTAGTTTCTTTATAGCGTCTAACTAGGGTTGAATCATCAGCATCAAGGAATAATATTTGCGGAGTAAGCCATGAGGTTTCCGAAACTTCGTCTAATGCTTTAAACAGATATTCAAAAAACTCTCGGCCCCGTAAGTCCATAACCAAAGCCACTTTATTCATTTTATTCCCAGATTCTTTCATTAACTCAAGAAATTTCGGCAATAAAGTAGGTGGTAAATTATCAACACAGAAAAAGCCCAAATCTTCGAAGCTTTGAATGGCTACTGTTTTACCTGCACCTGACATCCCTGTAATAATCACCATTTGGGTTTCTTGCGTCGCACCAGTACTCAATATATATCCCTCCATTCCTAATTTGCTTTAATGTGCTAAGGTAATTTTTTAAAAAGTTGTGTTAAACAAGGCCGTTGATTTCCGCTCCAGGCACTTCGCTTTCCGCGGGCGGTAGCGGGGAGCCTCCTTGGCGCTTTGCGCCTTAGGAGGCTCCCCTGCCCCGTACTCCCGCAGGAGTCTTCGTGCCTTCCGCTCCAATCAACTAAGTATTAAAAAAACATTGAACATTAACTCAGCCTTTTCGAAAAAAATGCTGTACTTTATAGCGAAAGATATTTTCAGTAGAACGTATTAGTAATTATTCTAGCTTGGATCTAGTCGATAGGCCATCAATTTAAAATCAGGTGTGTAGGTAAAGGTCCCATAGATAATTCCGTTTCCATGAATCATATATTCAATAATATGATGATCCCCTTCAGCCATCGGTAAATCCTTGATTTGGTCTATTTTCTGCCACTCAATCTTTCCCTCATCCGTTTCTTTTAGAGTAGGGCCTTCTGATTCTGTAGCTAGAAAAGTAAACATCATCCATTCCGACAGGACTTTATCCCCATCGACCATAATAAATGTAAAAATTCCTTTTATGTTAGGATTTTTTAGATAAATCCCTGTTTCTTCGCGGAACTCACGTATGCAGGCGTCTTTGACTGATTCTCCACGTTCCATTTTCCCACCTGGTGCAACCCACCAACCTCGACGGGGCTTTTGTAAAAGTAGGATTTTATTATCCTTCAGCAAGACACAATTAGTGACTCTCTGCATAATATTCACCTCAATGTATCAAATCACATCACCGAGTAAATTACTCAGTAATTTACCGAGTAATTACCTTGTAATGATCATGTAATTATCTTTTTTCAATTTATTATACTATTATTGAGATTTACTCACAATGAATGTA
The DNA here is from genome assembly GCA_937894355.1 of uncultured Bacillus sp. Lineage (GTDB taxonomy): Bacteria > Bacillota > Bacilli > Bacillales > Cytobacillaceae > Bacillus_BU. The sequence continues at coordinate 155 of CALCRD010000207.1, read as the reverse complement.
GTTCGAGTTTTGAAAAATTGCAACTTTTATCACTAGTTGCCGTGTCCTTTTGTTTGGAGTGAAGCGTTCGTTTTGTTTAGAAGGCGATGTTAAACTGGATTGTTGATTTCCGTTCCAGGCACGAGCGGTTCGCGGGCTCACCCGTGAGCCTCCTT
>CALCRD010000206.1 GCA_937894355.1 uncultured Bacillus sp. | reverse complement strand
AGAAGCAACAATTTTAATAACACTCTCTGTCAATTTATTGCATGTAATGGTGATTTCTGTTTCACTGCAATCGGGTGATTCTTCTATTATGATTTTCATCTTTGTAACCACCTCTTTATCACTTATATTTACGTTAAGTATATGAAAGCCCCTTATAATAGTAAATATCGCGGCGACCAAGCTGCTTTGTAGCATTACTAAGTTACATATTTCAGCAGCTACCTAGCATAACGTTTTCTTTTTTTGCCAATTACACTAAAGAAAGTTCACCCTGCTTTTGGCAGTATGAGCCTGTCTTTATACTATTCTTCATTGACTATACAAAAATACGCAGTAATCTCCCAACTGTTCCATGCCGATTATACGAAGGTTAAAAAATATCATCAATGCAACTAAAAAAGACGACAACTGCATTCCAATCCATTGGAAAGCACTGTCGACTTTTACATTATATCTTTGGATCTGTTTATTTTTTATTCTCTTCACCATGAATCGGTACATCAGGAAAGTTTCCCTTTTTCACTTCTTCATCATACCAGTCAGTGTAGTGGCTCTTTGCCCACCAAGCAGGTACTTTACCAGTCACTACTCCTTTGAAGCCTGGTGAAGAATGTTTGTGAACTGCGGCCATGTAAATATGGCCAACAACTACTGCTATTGCTAATCCCATGCTGGCACTATGAATGAAATATCCCCACTGAACTACCCCTTTCGGAAAAAAGTAGGGGAACCATATGGTGAATCCTGACCCTATAATCAATGTAGCTGTCACAATCTGGATCCAAGAGTTTATTTTTTCACCGGCATTAAAGAATGATTGAGGAACATGTTTAAATTTGAATCCAGTAAGCTCCTTACCAGATTCTTTGAACCATTCAACATCGCGCTTTTTCCAGGTAACGATTTCTTTGAACCACCGAAAAAAACCCTTTGAATCAAAAATTAGCCAGATAAAAGATGGCGTGATAAACACTACTGCAAAAATTCTATGTACTAATCGGGCATTTTCTGGTCCACCAAATACCGGATAAATCCAGTCAAAAAATTCAGTATACATAGGCAATGCCGAAATATATAAAACCATGAAAGAAAAGAAATTGACAGCATGGGCAACAACGAATGCTTTTGAAAAACGTCTTACTACTAATTCAGGGTGTTTCAAATCACTCACGACTATCACCTCTTACTTCATCATGCCCTTTGTCCCTATCGAATATTTAAAGAATATCAGCCTACCTATAAATCCCATTTCTATTAATTTTCGCAACTCTTATACCCTTTCACTTAAATCTGTTAGAAAAGTTTTTAAAGCTTCACCAGGGTTTTCATTTTGATAAACGATAGGAATGATCCCTCTTTCCTCTAGAATTGCCTCTTTAATTGGGTTAGGACCAATTAAAAATATATAAGATTTGGGCCGCAAATTTTCGTATTTGGAAAATTTCCACTGATTATGCAGTTTAAATAACATATAGCGAATATTAATATCAGACAAACTGTACCCTATAAAAAGGATTGATTTTTCTAATGAATCGGCACGAAGCTTAATATCCAGTGAAGTTTCAAAATCCAGTCGGTTAAAAAATCCCGATTCCGTTAACACGATGGATGAATCATCATCAAAGTCCCCATGAAATTTAATTATTTGTGTTTTATTTGATCTTATCTTAGAAACATCGCCCACATTTGCGATTTTGGTATATTCTTTTTGATAAAAATCATAGGCATTTTCCAGCCATCGATCGAAATTCGTCGTGTAAATTAATGGAAAATCCAAATCGACAATTAGCTTATAGATTTCTGATTGCCCGATATTGATGTTGGGAGAATGCCACAACCGGTCCATCCAACTTCTAAGTCCCCCTAATGTGCCTTTTTTTAACAGGTAATATTCAGCAAGTGTTAAAAAATCATTATTTCCCCACTCTTTAAATAAATCAGGATCGAAGCCTAGATTTTTAGCCATATCAACAATTAATTCTGAATAGGTTGGTAGCCCTAAATTTTTGGAAACTCCAGACCCAACAAAAAGAATGACTTGTTTTCTCCTAATTAACCGTGCTAAATCCTCCATTCCCTAACGTCTCCTTTCATATAAATTACTTTATAAAATTGCCTTCATATGTATCCAACTGAAAATCCGTTTTCCACTAAAGTTAAACTTCCTTCCTTTGGGGCATACTGCCCGTTAATCTGCGAAAAAAAATGCTTCCACATATTAATATTATGTTTAATTTTTATTTTCAATGTAACTTTGCATATTCGTTTTACGGAAAGTTAATATCGATATTTAGGAATGCTTTTCAATGGAATTCTGATTGGGAATATATTCTAATCATCGTGACATTTCTGACTCACTTTTTCAATGTACATTTCGTGACTTATTCATATTATTTTTGCCACAATACCTGTTTTAGCCTAGCCCCCAGTTCTAGCAAGTATAAAATCATAAATTTTTACTCACTTTTTACTTTCTGATGCTACTACGATTCCCCTATCTTCATTCTTGGGCATCGTTGGACCGTTTCGATTCCCTTACATGACTGCAATCAGGCATCTAGGGAATCGTACGACCCCTACGATTCCCCAAATGGCTTTTATCACGCTTCTCAGGAATCGTTCAGCTCCTACGATTCCCTTAATAACCTCAGCGGGAATTGTTTATATTGGAAACTTTGTAAAATTGCGCATTTTAATACATATATAGTTAATTTCACTTCCCTTTTTATGTTATCCCTTAACATTATTTACATCGTTGCCTAATTTTCCCAACCCTAGATTCATCGAAAGTTCCCGACAAATTACTTTCTTTGGGCAGAGTTGTTATCAATAAAATACATTACTATTAGTAACTCCCATTTCTGGTTATAAAAGGGGGAATTTCTCCTTAACAATGAAAAAAGGACGAGAAAAAAATCTCGTCACCTTTCTTAAGCAAATTTCACAATGGTTCTTCCGCGTGCTTGGCCTTTAAGTAAGTTTGGCAGAACGGCTGGAAGTTTTTCAAGCGATATCTCTTGTTGAATAAAGTCTTCTAAGTTAGCTGGTTTGAAGTCTGTTGCTAAACGATTCCATATTTTTAAACGAGTCTCCATTGGACAAAATACTGAATCAATTCCAAGTAAATTCACACCTCTTAAGATGAATGGAAATACCGAGGTCGGGAGCTTTGTTCCAGCTGTTAAACCACTGACAGCTACTGAACCACCGTATTCAATTTGACTTAAGATTGCTGCAAGTGGTTCCCCACCAACTGGATCAACAGCTGCTGCCCATTTTTGTTTGGCTAAGGCTCTTATTTTTCCATCAAATACTTCTTCGCGCGAAACAATTGTCGCTGCACCAATATTTTTTAAGTATTCGTGTTCAGATTCTTTTCCGGTACTTGCTTCAACTTGGTAGCCCAGTTTTGATAGAATACCAACAGCAAAGCTACCAACACCACCAGTTGCGCCGGTGACCAGCACTTTTCCTTTTTCAGGAGATACGTTATTTTCTTCTAGGCGTTGAACCGACAATGCTGCGGTAAAACCCGCTGTCCCAATAATCATAGCTTCTTTTAAGGTAAGACCCTTTGGAAGTGGAACGATCCACTTTGCTGGAATACGGGCATATTCACTATATCCGCCAAAATGAGAAACACCAATGTCATAGCTAGTGGCAATAACCTCATCACCTTCTTGAAAACTAGGGTCTTCAGAGGTTACAACTACTCCTGCTAAATCAATTCCTGGTACAAATGGATAGGTGTTGACGATATTCCCATTAGGAATAGTTGCTAGGCTATCTTTATAATTCACACCAGAGTAGTGTACGCGAATTAATACTTCGCCCTCTGGTAAATCTGCAAGTGTAAGGTTTTGAATGTTTACGGAATAATCTGATTCTGTTTTATTTACAACTAATGCCGCAAATGAATTTGTCATGGTTACTACTCCTTTCGAGCGGGTGAATGGGTTTAATAAGCTGAAACTTCCAACAATGATACTTTTCTAACCAGATTATTTTTGATTAAAACAAGATTACAAACAAATTAATACATCTATTTTGGCATGTTTTAATCTAATTGGTTTTCGGGGGACTTTTTTAGATGGAGTTAAATTCCAGCCAAGATTAGAAATTCATTCGGGATTGTCCACCATCAACATTAATGCTAGCTCCGACAATCCAGCCTGCTTTATCAGAGGCTAAAAATGCTGCTACATTGGCGATTTCCTCTGGGGTACCGAAGCGGCCAGCCGGAATTTCATTATGTATAAAAGTTTTTATCCCCCCTGGATCGGCTTCCAGACGTTTTTTCCAATTTCCTGTTTCATGGAGGATACTTCCAGGAGCAATGCTGTTAACACGAATTCCATAGGGAATCATTTCATCAGCAAAAGACTTTGTAAAGCTAATTAAGGCAGCTTTGGCGTTATTATAGGTCACTTTACCGCCGCTCTCTCTTCCAAAAATCGAGCTAATATTAATAATGGCTCCGCTTCCTGTCTTCATCATTTGTGGTGCCGCCAATTTACTTAAATGAACTGCTGAGAAATAATTCAGCTCCAGCGCTTGATAGAATAAGTCCATCGATGTTTCTGTCGCCGTGCTCCCATTACTGCCTCCAGCATTGTTGATTAAAACATCGATGGTCCCGTTTTCTTCTATGAAGGAGTTTATTAGCTTTTCTCGTTCCTCCTCTTTGGTAACATCAGCTTGTAAAATAGAAATATTCCCACCCAATTCGGCTTTTGCCTTTTGTAAAAATTCTAAACCACGAGCTGCAATGGAGACATTGGCTCCTTCTGAGACAAATGCTTGGGCAATAGCTTTCCCTATTCCTTTTGAACCACCGGTAATGAGGATGTTTTTCCCTTGTAAATGTAAATCCATGAAACTCACTCTCCAATCAAGTCACAATAATGAACGAATCATCCAATCAGCACAAAGCAATTCTCGTGGATTGAAACTTCCGTCAGTGGGGTTTTAGAGTCCGTTAATCTCTTATGTAAGGTTATTAACAGTTCTATCTATTAATATTAACTCAAAACCAAAAGGTTCACCTAACAAAACAAATTATCACTTCGCTTCAATATAAAAATTACCCCATTCTTGGATGGGGCTTTTTACCGGTTGTATGTTCGGATGAAAAAGAATGATTATAATGTGGATTGGTAGTAAACATTGCTATTCTAAGGGGGTATAGTTCTTATTCACTAGAATGACGTGTGGCAGACAATTTAGAGAGGATTTTTGATAATACTTGTAGGTCTGGAGGCTTCTTCCTTTCAATAATATGAAAAATTTGATTGTTCTTTCCAACCTGTTCTGTACGTTTTAAACGAGCGATTATATCATTCTCGATGGGTTTAACCATAGAAAATGTTCCTCCATTGATCGTATGTAGGTTAGCAGTTTTAGCTAGATTACCGTGGTCGCTCACCATAATAAAATAAATATATGCGCTTGAATCGGTGAATTGAGGTTTTGTAAAAGAATGCTGTCGGCCTTTACCAAAATGGTTTTGGAATAGAGGTTCCCGTACTGGCTCAATTAAAGGCGTCTTTCCAAAATGACAGATTGTCATCTTTCCTTCTTGAATATCAGGACTATTCAAACGGTGACTTTTATCTGCAAAACAAAATATAGGTAGCCTAACATATTCTTTTATAGCAACCACATTTTTCATCCAATTCCTCCTCGAATATAAAATGTTCCTAGTTTTTAGTTTAATGGAGGAACATGAAGTACATTTTAATCGGGTGTAAAATAAGTGTTAAGAATCTATAGTTTTTCCATCAAACTCAGCTATTAGCATTGGGTCTATGAAAAAAAATTGAACAAGTTCTTGTTCATTAACTTTAATTGGAATGGCCATTATCTCTATCAATAATTTTATTATCTGGTCGAATATATTTTTCCTCATTCGTATCTCCGATCAATATGTAAAATGGTAAATATAATTGTTTTATATTCCCCCATTTACTCTCTTTACTTTCTTTACTTTCTTTACTTTCATGGCTTACATAATACAAAGTTGCCAAAAGAGAACGTATGCCCTATAATAACGATAACGGAATATACGTTCGTATTTTTCGAAAAAATATACTTTGATTGTTATTATAATTTTAAAAATAGAGATTAAAAAATCAGGTGAAACTAATTGAGAATCAACTTAACCGTGCATCTTAATATCGAGGGAAACAGATTAGTTAAAAGTGGAGAATTCCGGGTAAGAAAGGAAGCAGATATCCCTGCTACTGCTTATCAATGGGTTAAGCACATCAAAATGGATACAGGATATCGGGAAACTACCATAGAACAAGTAAATTGGAATAAAGAAAATGATATTACTGATGAGGTTGTGCAAATTGAAAACACCCCTCTTGATGGTTAGAGGGGCGATACTTTTTTTAAAAAAATCAACCTTTTGGCTGGTCTAGAGCTTGATAGGCTAACTGATACTTACCGCCATCCGCAACTGCTGAATGGTACAAGGCCTTGAGGGCAAAATTCTTTTCTAGTTCATGCTCTTTCATCAACACTTTTAAGTTTGTTTGTAATTCTGTATGCTCTTTGATTAGCTGTTTCATTTGCGACTTTAGATATTTCATGAGATTATCGACTCCTTTCGGATACAAACACTACCCCCAAGTATAGCACCAATAATCTCCAATACGACAAAAAACATTCCACCATTACCATATTCGGGAAAAGGAGCGGTCTTGAAACGGTCATAGCTTCCAAAGATTTCTGAACATGTAAAGCAAATTAAAAAGGCAAGCATAGTCTTATGCTTGCCTTTTACTTCCATCAATGCGAATTAGACGTACTTTTGTTTTCTAGTGCTTATTTAATGCTGGGTTCTTAACATACAGTTTAATCTAGATGTCATGTTACTAATTAAGAACGCAACTCTTATGCCCATAATAATTAGGGTTGAGAATAAGCTAAAAAGAATATTCAAAGTATATCCCTCCACATTGAAAATTAGTGTTAAAGCCAACACTATTATTAGTGTTTATCTGAAAATTTTTTTTATTCTTCTTTGATAGAAATTTTTACGACCTTTTTAATCCTACATATTACACTTCATGCCTTATAAATTTTTCCACGGCTTCTCAGTAAGCTTCTTATATGCAATATCCAACAAAATTTAGAAAAAATCCAGTTATTTTTGGTTATATTTGTATTGCAGGCATCAGATGGTCTGATTGTAGCAACAACAGATGGCGAAAAAATAATGGAAGTATTACAATTCAGCACAATGGATGAAGTGAACAATTTTGAAAGCGAAATGGTGGCAAAAGCTAAAGCTGCCGAAGCTGAGCAGGCTAAAAAGAACTTCGAGGAGTCAAAAGTAGAAATTAGTGGAAAAGGTGATACAGCCTCGAATGGAATACCATTAAAGGCTGGATTTGCCATCTTTGATGGGTCACATACAGGAAGATCGAACTTTGCTGTTAAGCTTCAAGATGAAAGTGGTAATAACCTAGACTTATTAGTAAATGAAATTGGTAGCTATAAAGGAAAAACATTTGCAGAAATACCAACCAATGGAACGTATTATTTAAACATTAGTGCTGATGGAAATTGGAACTTTGACATTTACCAGCAAGCTCCCGTTGATATTCCAACCGTACCAACTAACCTACAAGGCAGTGGAGATGATGTTGTTTTCTTTAATTCAAACAGCGGAAATTATAAATTCAGTTTCACCCATCAAGGAACAAGCAATTTTGTAATAAAACTTAATGGGACTGGTTTAATGGTTAATGAGATAGGCGTTTATAATGGCTCAACTCGGAAACAACTAAAGACAGATGGAGTGTATTTATTATCAATCAATGCTGACGGTGCATGGTCAGTAAACATTGAAAAATAATCGTTTTAAAAGGAGAGGAAAACTTTTCCTCTCCCTATAAAAAAATGATATTGAACTGTTTTTGCTTAAGAGCTGTTTACCTTTAGCAAACAAGCTAAAGCAAAAAGCATACTCCCTGCTGCTGCATAAAAAAGAATCCCAAATCCAAATAGATCAATCAAAAATCCTATAGTGGGTGGTGAAATAATTGCCGCTAACGATGACACCAAATAATATAAACCCGTTCGTGTACCAAAGCTATGCTCACTTCCAGTGGCAACAATAAATGGATAAGCATTGATATTGACACATGCCCAGAACATACCTCCTAACAGCAAGATGCCTCGAAGTGCCCACGCTGTTTCAACCCTATTTAATAGAAGGAAAACAAATATTAATCCGATTACCCCAATTAAAAGCATTTTTTTCATTCCGTATTTTGCACCTAGTATCCCGCTGGGAATTGAAGTTAACACGAAGCTTAATGAAAAGAAGGCTAAAGAAAAGGCGGAATCACTCTTTGATAAGCCCAGTTCTTTAACACCATATAAAGTGAATAATGCCTCCATGCCCATAATGGCCACAAACAAGAAAAAGATGGCAGCTAACAGGTAAATTGTGGCTGGGTTTAGCTCCTGCTTGTAATTAATTTTAGGTGAAGTGGTAATGGTATAACCTATTGAATCTCGTTTTTCGTTAATATTTTTATAAATAACCCACAATGCCACAAGGAAAATTGCTGAAACTGCTAAAAATGGTAGCGACTCTTCAATATTAAACAAATATGAACCTGCAGTGAATGCTAAAATTGCACCGCAGCCTCCCATAAAATTAATAATTCCATTGGCTTTTGTCCGCTCAGGTTCTGGGGTAATATCAGGCATCAAAGCAATAGTTGGTGACCGAAAAATGGCCATAGATAAATTCATACCAACCATAAACAGAATTAACATTATCAAGCTACCGTGCACAGGAATAAGCACAAAAAATACAGCAGCAAGCGGAATCCCAATCATCAGATAAGGCATACGCCTGCCAAAACGGGTAGTAGTGCGATCACTCAGGTTTCCAATATAGGGCTGTAGAAACAGGGCAACATAATTGTCAATCGTCATAAGAAAGCCGATTAATGCCGTGCTTTTAAGATAATTATCAAGTAAGAAAGGAACAAATCCATTGTATAATGACCAGCCAATACTGATGCTAAAAAAACCAAAGCCCAACAGCCATGTTTTTTTCATCGCAGTCTCCTTTTGAAGCCTTATCCCACAAAAAAAATGGACTGCTACTATTCTATGCGTTAAGGGCTTTCCTGTTGCTTGTACTAGCTTTCTTTATAACATACTTCCTTTTTTTTGCTATTTATCAATCATTTTTTTTAATAAAAAGATCAATTGTTCCTCTTCCTCAGAAGTTTAGAAATCACTTTCTATCATAATTTGGCGAGAGTACCCCTTCCTCAAGGAATGTGTAGGGCGAAG
>CALCRD010000205.1 GCA_937894355.1 uncultured Bacillus sp. | reverse complement strand
ATTTTTCAGACTAGAGCAAAAATTCTCGAAAAATGTTGAAAAAGAGACCATTTACGTTGACTAACCTTATATAGATTGAGTAAAATTTATGTTGATGTGTTAGGGAGGGAACAGAGGATGCAATTTTCAGTTGTACAATTTACTATTTCTATACTGTTATTTTTCGTGTTATTCTTCGGAATTGGCTTTTTATTAAATATGCTATTAAAAATGTCATGGGTTATGGCAATTGTTTATCCAATTATTGCAATCTTTATTATCGATAAGGTGCGCTTTATTGAATACTTTCAGAATAGCAAAGAGGCATTCGGGGAACTTGGAGAGCTCTTCGTCGGCTTGGCTCCAGCTGACATGGCCATTTTAATCAGTGGTTTAGTTGGTGCAATCCTATCTGGAGTGGTAATCAAATTGCTACGTAAAAAAGGTTATATTATGTTTTAATTTTTGCAAAATATGTAATGATTTACCACAGTCTGATGGCTGTGGTTTTTTGTTTTTGGACGGGATGTTGTTTGCTATTTTTTTTCGCAAGGCCTTATTAATCCGAAATAAAACGCTTCAGTAAATTCTCACTGTAATGCAATTATTGGGGTTAGCAAGAGTATCGTGGTTTATTGAATACCCAATCTGCTAGCATATTTATGTTTTATGTCCCCAATTCGGGCTATTGGGGACATATATGCTAGCTTTTTTGAGTGAATTGTCTCCTATAAGCCTCATTGAATACCTAATCTGCTAGCAATTTTCAATTATTTGTCCCCAATACATAAGCTTTATTATAGATTTTACCGATATACCCTTATAGGTATATCGATAATAACCCACTAAAATTAACATTATTTCCCCAATATTACTTTTTTCTTGATGCAACCATCCTTTGGAAATAGGCATTTTTGTTAAATTCAAGTAAGTTAACCAACCAAATCCATCTATAAGTAAGAAATTTCCAATAATACGTATTATAAAACAACAAAATATCACTAAAAATACCCATTTAACCCTTATGCCTATACTGGTACTAGGTAAAACACCCAAAAATCCGTCCATTAAATTGCAAAAAAAAAAAAAACCGATGCCGTTTTACCAGCATCGATAACTTCTTTTTCTATATTATAGAACTTTAAATTTCCCTTTTTTCATTACTAGTGACGCTCCACCGATCATCAATAAGGCACGATTGTCGACCATTTTTTTCATGAAAGATGCTTTAGAACCAAACATTTTCTTACCGAAAACCAATCCAATTGCATCATCATGACCAAGCGAACAAACAGAACCTTTAATATCTGGTTTGAATTCGATCAGTTCAGCATTTCCTCTGATTAACGTCATTAAGTTTTGTGCACAGCATTCACCTTGTTGCATAGCAATTTGTGCTGTTGGTGGGTATGGGCGATTAATTTCTTCATTAATCATTAAAGAGCAGTCTCCAAGGACAAATACATTTTCACTTCCTGGTGCTCTCAAGCAAGGCTGAACTTTTACCCTGCCACGCATGGCCTCAATACCTGATTTTTCAATCAGAGAATTTCCTCTTACACCAGCAGCCCAAACAACTGTACCTGCTTTAAGTTCTTCCACGTCATCTTCGCCTTTAGCCACAATAATTCCTTCAGGTGTGCATTCTTTAATAGCAGTCCCAATGCGGAATTGAATACCTTTTTTCTCTAATGCCGCAACAGCATAGGTGACAAGCTCAGGATCAAATCCTGGTAATACCATTGGTGCCGCTTCAACACAGATTAATTTAACTTTTGATTGGTCGATATCGTATTCACGGCAAAGTTCAGGAACCCGGTTACCTAGTTCTCCTAAAAATTCAATACCTGTGAACCCTGCTCCACCAACAACAATTGTTAACCGTTCTTCTTTCTTTTCTTCTTCTGTTTGATAAGTAGCAAATTGAAGTTCAATGTGCTCACGAATTTGTCTTGCTGCGTTAACATTTACAATTGAGAATGCATACTCTTTCAAGCCTTTGATTCCAAATGTTTCTGATTCACCGCCAAGAGCGACCACCAAATAATCGTAAGTAAGCTCACCGTTTTCTAATATGACTTTATTTTCAGTTGTGTTTACTTCAACAGCAACATCTTGAACAAATTCTACCTTAGTACGGTCGATAACATTACTAATTGGATAGCGAACCCGATCATGGTGTAAAGTACCTGCAGATGCCTCATGCAGCCATGTCGTTTCATAGTGGTAGTCATTTTTGTTTACCAGAACGATATCAACTTCGTTCACTCCAACCATTTTTTGCAATTTTGTTACAGTCATTAATCCGCCGTACCCTGCACCTAATACTACTATTTTCGGCTTTCTCAAAGTAATCACTGCCACCTTTTCCTATTATTTTTAAGTAAATAACACCAAATCAGCTCTTTACAGAAAGTTTGTGATGTAATTCACGTTCATAGACAAAAAAAAGTTAAAAATTCGTCACACAAATTTAACATATATATGACTACATAATATTCCTTTTTGTTATGTTTTTCAAGAACGAAAAAATATTTTCTGCAAAGATGCTGTTCGATCAGACCGACTAGTCTAAACGGTTATTCGATTATTTTTCTCAAAAATTTGAATATTATAATAATTTGAATACATTAACAGGCATAATCTTTACTGATAAATATTGTTTTGTGGTATTATAACTAATATGTGTTTACTTATTATTTTGTTTGGGGGTTAACGGTTTGAAAGAAGATCAACAAGTATATGACATTACCATTATTGGCGGGGGCCCAATAGGACTATTTACAGGCTTTTATGGTGGTATGAGACAGGCTTCCGTGAAAATAATTGAAAGCTTGCCACAACTTGGTGGTCAATTAGCAGCACTTTATCCGGAAAAGTATATTTATGATGTTGCTGGTTTTCCTAAAGTTCGAGCTCAAGAACTTGTAAACAATCTTAAAGAACAAATGGCAAAGTTCAACCCAACTGTGGCTCTTGAACAAGCGGTTGAAAAAGTTGAAAAGCAAGACGATGGCGTTTTCAAATTGACTACTAATAAAGAAGTTCATTATACGAAAACAGTCATTATCACTGCTGGAAACGGTGCATTCCAACCTCGTCGTTTAGAATTGGAAAGCGCAACACAATATGAATCAAAAAATCTTCACTATTTTATTGATGATTTAAACAAATTTGCCGGACAAAAGGTAGTTGTTTTTGGCGGAGGAGATTCAGCAGTTGACTGGACTTTAATGCTTGAACCGATTGCTGAAAAAGTAACGATTGTTCACCGTCGCGATAAATTTAGAGCTCATGAGCACAGTGTAGAAAACCTTGAAAACTCTAAAGCAGATATTAAAACACCTTTCGTTCCTGCTGATTTAATAGGCGATGAAAACGGAATTAAACAAGTTGTCATCAAAACTGTTGATGGTGAAAAACAAGAAGCTATCGATGTTGATGCTGTTATTTGTAACTATGGTTTTGTTTCTTCATTAGGTCCAATTAAAGAGTGGGGCTTAGACATTGAGAAAAACAGCATTGTTGTAAACTCAAAAATGGAAACAAACATCCCTGGTATTTATGCAGCTGGTGATATTTGCGTTTATGATGGTAAAGTTAAGCTTATTGCATGCGGATTTGGTGAAGCACCAACAGCAGTCAATAACGCCAAAGCATACATCGATCCTAAAGCAAAAATCCAACCACTACACAGCTCATCTATGTTTAAATAAAAAAAGCGAAAGCGCATAATAAAAGGCAAAGTGAATTTAAATCATTCACTTTGCCTTTTTTTTATTAAGAAATTAGCATTCTTCCGGTGTACCGGTGTTGTCAGCTGTCTTGAACGATGAGCCACATCCGCACGATGCAATCGCATTCGGATTGTCGATGGTAAAACCGCCGCCCATCTCTGACTGTTTAAAATCGATGATGGTTCCAGTTAAAATTGGTTCACTTTCTTTATCAACAAGTACGGTGATTCCGTGCTGTTCTGACTTAACATCATCTGCATTTATTTCATGTTCAAAACCCATTCCATATGATAAACCGCTGCAACCGCCGCCTTGTACTCCAACTCGCAAAAAGGCATTTTCTTCTTCGTTTTGCTTCATCATTTCCTTAACTTGAGCTGCTGCTGCTTCAGTAATGATAACAACTTGTTTCACAAAAATTACCACCTTTCAAATAACACTTTATTAATAGTATATACACTAATCGTTCATTGTCTCAACTAATCAGTTTCAATATTAATCTTAAAAAAAACCATTTTCTTCTGCAAATTGATATATATTGTCAACTAGTTCATCTGGAGTAGCTCCTGAAACCACTTCTCCGTTTACCAGGGCAAAAGGAAAGGCGTCGCATTTTCCACAATGACTAAGGCAACCGTATTCAATAACATCAAAATTCGGGTCCTTTTCTAAAACTTCCAATGCTTTCTGAGATCCATTTGCCAAATTGCTTATACAAAATTCGATGATAACTTTAAACATTTTCCACACCTCTCAATTATTTTCATCCTACCTCGGAAAAAAGAAAAGCGCAAGCGCCCGGGTAGCGACGTATGAACTTATTAGCAAACTGACTGAGATAAAGGAAACACGAAGTGTGATTTTCACTTCGATGTTGACTTATCGTAGGGAAGGGGGCGGAAGTTCACTAGTCGCTGGGCGCTGGAGCTAGACAATGAAAAGCGCAAGCGACTTGTTCCTCGCCTCTTTTTTCAGTTAAAAAATGTATAAACTATCATTACGCAAGAAATTTTTGAGAATTTTTAGTTAAATGTTGAGATTTTGTGACAATTTCGGTATACTTTAAGCACATATAAATTGTCGATTATTACCTAATCTTGTAAAACAACAAGAAATATGGAAGATTTTGTTACAGATTAGACCTAATTATATATAGAGAGAGAAAAAGTTGGAACTACTATAAAGGGGAAAATGCGCATGAAAAATCTCGTTATTCTTGGCGGTGGGTATGGAGGTATGAGGGTTTTGCAACGTCTTTTGCCAAACCAATTACCTGATGACGTTTCTATTACACTTGTAGACAGAGTTCCTTATCATTGTTTAAAAACAGAATATTATGCTTTAGCAGCAGGTACAATCTCTGATCAACATGTTCGAGTCCCATTTCCAAATCATCCAAAGTTACAAATTAAGTATGGAGAAATCACAGCAGTTAATCTTGAAGAAAAACTGGTTCAGTTTGAAGGTCAGGAACCAATTAGCTATGACGATTTAATTATTGGTCTTGGCTGTGAAGATAAGTACCATAATGTACCAGGTGCAGAGGAATTCACTTATAGCATCCAGACCATTGAAAAGGCACGTAATACTTATCAAACATTGAATAACCTACCACCTGGATCGAGGGTAGCCATTGTAGGTGCTGGTTTAACTGGAGTAGAGTTAGCTAGTGAATTATCCGAAAGCCGTGATGATTTAAAAATCACATTGTTTGACCGTGGTAATTATATTTTATCTTTATTTCCTGAACGATTAAGCACATACGTCGAGAATTGGTTTGATACAAACGGCGTTGAAATTATCAATAATGCCAACATTACTAGAGTTGAAGAAGGAATTCTTTTTAACCATGATGTGCCAATGAATTTTGATGCTATTGTATGGTCTGCGGGAATTCAACCAAGTAAGGTTGTCCGTGACATGGATGTAGAAAAGGATAAGCAAGGTAGAGTAGTATTAGAAACACAACACAATATTCCAAACAATGAACATGTTTATGTTCTTGGTGATTGTGCTAGTCTCCCTTATGCACCGAGCGCTCAGCTTGCAGAAGGTCAAGCTGAACAAATCGTCCAAGTCTTATCCAAACGTTGGATTGGTGAAGAAGCACCAGAGTCATTCCCTCCAATTAAATTAAAAGGTGTTCTTGGTTCACTTGGGAAGAAACAAGGCTTTGGAATGGTAGCCGATCGTGCCATAACAGGTAGAGTTGCTAGATTAATCAAATCCGGAATTCTTTGGGTGTACAAGTATCATAACGGCTAAAATGCTTGAATAAAAAGCTGAGAGTTTTATCTCTCCTTTTTTTATTATTATTTATTAACAATATTTCAACATTATTCACTGTCCAATCTTCGTTTTCGGGCTTAAGAATAGATTTTTAACCTCGATGTGATTATAATAAGAAATATGAAAGGAGTAGATAAAATGTCTGATCAAGAATTGTTAACACAAGTTCAAGAAGTACTCGATAAATTACGTCCATTTCTTTTACGTGACGGTGGTGACTGTGAACTAGTTGATATCGAAGATGGTGTTGTTAAATTACGCCTTCTTGGCGCTTGCGGAAGCTGCCCAAGTTCAACTATTACTCTAAAAGCAGGTATTGAACGTGCTCTATTAGAAGAAGTTCCAGGAATTGTAGAAGTGGAACAAGTTTTTTAATTAACGCTATCAAAAA
>CALCRD010000204.1 GCA_937894355.1 uncultured Bacillus sp. | reverse complement strand
TTCGGTCGTTCCTTCCTTCGGAGTCTCACTCAGCTCGTGCTCCTGCAGGAGTCTCGTGCCTTCCACTCCAATCAACAATGTGTATAAACACAACACTAATCATTAACAGTTTCTATTTATTTATATTCTTAATGTATACTTCCATACTTGCCCACATTTTCCTTTTTAACCTGATAGTTTTTTTTGCAATTTTACTTTTTGAATCGATGTTGATAATCTGAAAGGTGGCATTAGCATTATCTGGGTTAATATTTTTTCTGATTGTTTAGTTGACAGATTACGGGACGAAGGAGGATTTTCTTTGATTAAAGGTAGACAGGTCATTTCTAGATGGATGAAAGAACAGGACATTCAGGTTTGTTTTATAACCTCACCTGAAAATGTTTTTTATTTAAGCGGATTTCTAAGCGATCCTCACGAGCGTTTACTTGGATTAGCGATTTTCCAAAATGAAGAGCCATTTTTGATTTGCCCAGGAATGGAAACAAACGATGCCCGTAATGCTGGTTGGTCTCAGACAATAATTGGCTATAGTGATATTGAACATCCTTGGGAGTTAGTCAATCATGCGATAAAAAGAAGGGTAACTAAGGTCCACACTATCGCGATTGAGAAAGAGCATATGAATGTGGAGCGGTTTGAGATATTAAATTCGCTGTTCTCTGATGTTGCATTTCTATCTGCCGAGGAAAAGCTCCGTGAAATGCGCATGATCAAAAATGAAGGCGAATTAGCTAGACTGCGTGAGGCCTGTGCATTAGCTGATTTTGCGATACAAACCGGGATTGAGGAAATTAAAGAAGGAAAAACAGAGCTGGAGGTTTTAGCAGCTGTAGAGTTTGCACTTAAGAAGCATGGAGTTTCAGAGATGTCCTTTGCCACCATGGTGCTAACTGGTGCCAATGCAGCCTCCCCCCACGGAACCCCTGGACTTACGAAAATAAAAAAGGGCGATTTCGTTCTATTTGATTTAGGGGTCATTGTCGACGGATATTGTTCTGACATTACCCGAACAGTAGCTTATGGAGAAATAAGCGCGAAACAGAAAGATATATATGACACCGTTTTAAAGGCCCAGCTTGCCGCGATTGAGAAAATCAAACCCAATGTTACCTGTTCCGAGATTGATTTAACAGCAAGGAAAATCATTACTGATGCCGGTTATGGAGAGTATTTCCCTCATCGATTAGGCCATGGTTTGGGAATAAGTATTCACGAATATCCATCATTGACTGAAAAAAATCCTCTTCCCCTCAAAGAAGGTATGGTTTTTACTGTCGAGCCTGGAGTTTATGTTCCCGGAATTGCCGGAGTGAGAATCGAAGATGATGTCGTTGTTACAGCCACTGGAGTTGAAACCTTAACAAAGTTCCCGAAGGATTTACAAATTAAAACCTGAATATAGCCAAAATAATAAATAGAGCTATCTCTCAACTAAATAATTTGGCTGTGAGGTAGCTCTCGCACTTTTTTAATTGGGTTCACTTGGGTTTTTAGGATTTATTTTTCTAAAATTAATCTAGCATCATGGTGTTGGTAGTTTAGCGCTTCGGCTACTGCTTGATAAGTAACAAGTCCATCTAGTGTATTTATTCCTTTTAACAATGCCTGATTATCTAAACAAGCCTTCTTGTAGCCTTTATTTGCGATTTGAACGGCATATGGCACTGTTACATTGGTTAAGGCGATTGTAGACGTCCTAGGCACCGCTCCAGGCATGTTAGCCACTGCATAATGGACTACTCCAAACTTTTCATAGGTTGGGGCATCGTGGGTTGTGATACGGTCAGATGTTTCAAAAATCCCACCTTGGTCAATAGCAATATCAACTACAACGGAGCCAGGACTCATTGCTTGTATCATCGTTTTCGTCACCAGTTTTGGCGCCTTTGCACCCGGGATTAATACAGCCCCGATTACTAAATCTGATTCCTTCACCGTCTCAGCAATATTGTAGGGATTGGAAATTAATGTTGTCACATCATGACCAAAAATATCATCGAGGTATCGTAGACGCTCAGGATTTAAATCGATTATTGTCACCTTCGCACCTAAACCGACGGCCATCTTGGCGGCATTCGTACCGGCAACACCACCGCCAATAATTGTAACCTTTGCTCTGGATACTCCAGGCACTCCTGAAAGCAGAATTCCTTTCCCGCCATAAACCTTTTCTAAAAATTGCGCACCTATTTGTGGGGCCATTCGACCAGCAACCTCACTCATTGGGGTTAATAGCGGAAGCGCACCATTTCTAAGTTGCACTGTTTCATAAGCGATTCCTACAACCTTTTGATCAATCAGAGCTTCAGTAAGCGTAGGTTCAGCTGCCAAATGTAAATATGTAAATAATATCAAGTTTTCACGGAAATACGCATATTCGCTCTGAATGGGTTCTTTCACCTTCATGACAAGCTCCATTGCCCATGCTTCACTAGGAGTGTTGACGATCTTTGCTCCAGCTACCACATAATCAGCATCTGTAAAACCCGAACCAATTCCTGCACCCTTTTCAATAAATATTTCATGGCCAAAATGGGTTAAATTTGTTACTCCAGCTGGTGTCATGGCAACTCGGTTTTCATTATTTTTGATTTCCTTCGGTACGCCTATTCGCAAAGCTAAAACCTCCCAACCTTATTGGAATACTCCTAAAGCTAATCACCGGTAAAATGGAGGAAAATAAAAAAATGAAGTTTGTACATTATATGTAAAAGAAAAGCTACCTGTACCAGTAGCCTTTCTTTTTTTTTTGCTCTGTTAAACTAGGCTGTTGATTTCCGTTCCAGGCACGAGCGGTTCGCGGGCT
>CALCRD010000203.1 GCA_937894355.1 uncultured Bacillus sp. | reverse complement strand
TAGCTTGATTATGACCGTTTGGACTTTGCCATTTCTTCACCGAGCATGGCGAAGAAGTCTTCGTTTGATTTGGTTTGGCGTAATTTTTTTAAGAATTTTTCGGCAAATTCTGGAGAATCTGTCATTGATTTGCGAATTGCCCATAGCTTGTCGAGTTGATCTTTCGGTAATAGAAGCTCTTCTTTCCGAGTTCCAGATCGACGAATATCAAGAGCCGGGAAGATTCTGCGCTCAGCCAATGAACGGTCGAGATGCAATTCCATGTTTCCGGTACCTTTAAATTCTTCATAAATTACGTCATCCATACGTGAGCCTGTATCGACGAGTGCTGTAGCTAAAATTGTTAAGCTGCCGCCCTCTTCAATATTTCTGGCTGCTCCGAAGAATCGTTTCGGACGATGGAAGGCAGCAGGGTCAATCCCCCCTGATAATGTCCGGCCGCTTGGTGGAATAACCAAGTTGTAGGCCCGGGCAAGACGGGTAATGCTATCCATCAAAATCACAACATCGCGTTTATGTTCGACAAGTCGCATAGCTCGTTCAAGAACAAGTTCAGCTACTTTAATGTGATTTTCTGGTACCTCATCGAAAGTAGAGCTGACAACGTCACCGGCAACAGAGCGTTCAATATCGGTTACTTCTTCAGGACGTTCATCAATCAGTAACACGATGAGCTCTACTTCAGGGTGATTAGTGGTTATGCTATTGGCGATTTCCTTGATTAGCATGGTTTTACCCGCTTTTGGCGGAGCTACGACTAATCCACGTTGACCAAATCCAACTGGAGCAAGGATATCCATAATTCTGGTCGAAAGTGATTTTTGACTTGTCTCAAGTTTAATTTTACGATCAGGATATAGTGCTGTTAATGCTGGGAAATGGACGCGTTCTTTTGCAGATTCAGGGTTATCACCGTTTACAGCTTCTACATGTAATAGGCCAAAATAGCGTTCATTTTCCTTCGGCGGACGAACTTTTCCGGATACCTTGTCACCATTACGTAGGTCAAAACGGCGAATTTGCGAAGCGGAAATGTAGATGTCTTCTGAGCTTGGGGAATAATTGATTGGTCTTAAAAAGCCAAAACCCTCTGATTGAATGATTTCAAGAACACCTTCCATGAAGAAGTATCCTTGTTGCTCTGCTTTAGCTTTAAGAATGGCAAAAATAAGTTCCTTTTTGGTTAATTTACTGTAGTACGAGACCTTTAATTCGCGTGCATGCTCATAAAGTTCTTTTAGTTTCATATCTTCTAAAATTGAAATGGTTAAATCCATTTTTACACACCACACCTTTAAATTTTGCGATTTCCTCCATAAAAATTATTCTTTTGTAAAAAATATAGAAGGAAAAGGATACTAAGATTTGTTTGAAAAGTTGAAGGATTCTTGAAGTAAAAGAAGTGAAAGCGATTAATGTAGGTTTCTAATAAAAAGGAAAGCAATTAATATTTTACCTCTTTTAACAAAACATAAGCAACTAAATTTTATCAAAAAAGGACAAATATTGACAGGGCAAATATTATTTGTCAGAAATAAAAGGTAATTTGACGAGTAAATGAGGTTTATTTTTTCAGCTTTGTTTATGAATGATTGTGTTGATTTTTGGAAAATCTACCATTAACAGAATATATTTTTTAAATAGCTCTGTTAAACTTATTCGTTGATTTCCGTTCCAGGCACGAGCGGTTCGCAGGCTCACCTGTAAGCCTCCTTCGGTCGTTCCTTCCTTCGGAGTCTCACTCAGCTCGTGCTCCTGCAGGAGTCTGCGTGCCTTCCACTCCAATCAACAATGTGTTCAAAATCAATATCTACAGAAATTTTTTTAATAGTAGGCTCCCAAAATTTACGGGAGCCTATGTTTTAGAAAAAGTAAAAAATCAGACTAGTGTCTAGCTGCAGCGGCTAGCCCCTCGAGGTCAAATGCCAATCTGTCCAAAAGGTAAAGTTCAACCTTTAGGCCAGCTCGTCATTTGCTTGTCGGGGCTGGGCAAGCCGCTTCCGCTTTTCTAGACTTCCATTACTAGATTAGGTTTTCTGCTTAGGCAGTGGCTACCTTCGATAAAGCGGACAGTTCCTGTTTTAGCACGCATAACAACTGAATGAGTTGTTCCGTGTGTACCTTTGAACTGTACTCCTTTTAGAAGTTCGCCGTCTGTTACGCCTGTAGCAGCAAAAATACAATCGTCACCTTTAACAAGGTCGTCCATCAAAAGAACTTTGTTTACTTCAATTCCCATTTTGTGACAACGGGCAATTTCTTCGTCGTTTGATGGGATTAGTTTTCCTTGTAGTTCTCCGCCAAGAGCTTTTAAAGCAACAGCAGCGATAACGCCTTCAGGTGCTCCACCTGTACCGAATAAAATATCAACGCCAGTTTCAGGGAATGCAGTATTGATAGCTGCTGCAACGTCACCGTCATTAATCAATTTAATTCTTGCTCCAGCTTGGCGAATTTGAGCGATAATGTCGGCATGACGCGGACGATCTAAAATGGTTGCCACGACATCACAAACTTCTTTACCCTTTGCTTTAGCAACAGCTTGAAGGTTTTCTAAAACTGATGCCTCAATGTCAACTTTGCCTACTGCTTCTGGTCCAACAGCAATTTTTTCCATGTACATATCTGGCGCATGTAATAAATTACCACGATCAGCAATTGCAAGTACAGCTAGGGCATTCCAGCCACCAGCAGCAACGATATTTGTTCCTTCTAATGGGTCAACAGCTACATCGACTCCAGGTCCGTAGCCAGTTCCAAGTTTTTCTCCGATATATAACATTGGAGCTTCGTCCATTTCCCCTTCACCAATTACAACTGTTCCTTGCATCGGAATAGAGTTAAATTCATTTCTCATAGCTGTTGTTGCAGCATCATCTGCTTCGTCTTTTACTCCGCGGCCCATCCATCTTGCAGATGCAAGTGCAGCTGCCTCCGTTACTCGGACTAGTTCCATTGTTAAACTTCTTTCCATTATTCTCCCGCCTCCCAATTGTTTCTGTCTAATCTAGGTTGTCTGTTTCTATGCGTTTTTCATTTCTTCTGCTTCTTCGTTTGTTAGTTCTTCGCGCCAAACAGTAGCGCCCAAACCTTGGAGTTTCTCAACTAAATGGCTGTAGCCCCGGTCGATATGCTCGAGCCCGGTTACCTCCGTAATCCCTTCAGCAATTAAGCCGGCAATGACGAGGGCAGCGCCAGCTCGTAAATCACTTGCCTTAACTCTCGCTCCAGTAAGCTGAACTGGACCATTAATAACTGCTGAACGACCTTCTACCTTTATTTTAGCATTCATTCTTCTAAGCTCATCAATATGCTTGAAGCGTGCTCCATAAATTGTATCAGTTACCATACTCGATCCTTCTGCCTTGGTTAAAAGCGAAGTAAATGGTTGTTGCAAATCAGTTGGAAAACCTGGGTACACAAGCGTTTTTATGTCGACCGCTTTTAATTTTTCCGGCGGATGAACATACACTTGCTCATCACTTTCCTCGATTTGCACGCCCATTTCGCGCAATTTGGCAATCAGCGATTCTAGATGCTCTGGAATAATATTATCGATTAATAAACCTTTTCCAACTGCGGCTCCTAAAATCAAATACGTTCCTGCTTCAATCCGGTCAGGAATGATGGTATGTCGGCAGCCATGAAGCTTGTCCACTCCGTCAATCCGAATAACATCTGTACCTGCCCCTTTAATCTTCGCGCCCATATTCGATAACAATGTCGCCACATCAATAATTTCTGGCTCTTTAGCTGCATTTTCAATTGTCGTTCGACCTTTGGCTCTAACAGCTGCCAGCATAATATTAATCGTTGCTCCAACACTGACAACATCTAAATAAATTCTTGCCCCGCGTAATTCATCGGCGCGCAAATAGATAGCTCCTTGCTCATTAGTGACTTGTGCACCAAGTGCTTCAAAGCCTTTTATGTGTTGATCAATTGGACGCGGACCTAGATGACATCCGCCAGGTAGTCCAATGACTGCCTTCTTGAAACGACCAAGCATAGCCCCCATTAAATAATAAGAAGCTCTTAGCATTTTCACTTTTCCATTTGGCAAAGGCATGGAAATCATCGAGGACGGGTCTACTGTCATTTCGTTGTTCGAGAATTCAACAGTACCACCAATTTCTTCCAGTAGACCTTGCAATATTTGAACATCTGAAATATCCGGTAACCCTTCAATCGATACAGGTGAATCCGCCAGAATCGTTGCTGGAATTAAAGCAACAGCGCTATTTTTCGCACCACTAATTCGGACAGTACCCTTTAAGGAATAGCCACCTGCAATCTTAAGCTTTTCCATTTTTGACTCCCTTCTAAGCCATAAAAAGTGAAGAATGGTCGTTCTTCGTAAACAATCAAAGGCGTTTCATCACCTGAAAGGCTAGACATTTTAATTAAATAACTTGTTTCTATTCATATTATACAGTTATCATTTTCCAATTTCAAAAATGCATAAATATTTCTATATTCCATTTTACACGAATATGCCCACTACTTATACCCAAACAATAGTCTGTCGCGTGGTAAATTTAACTATTTTTAAAAATTCCACATAATAACCGGCCAGAAATTCCGGGCCGGCAGTGTTTTTTTAATAAAATTTCGTTTTTACCGATTAGACCAATCTTTCAAAAACGCTTCAATTCCACTGTCTGTTAATGGATGTTTGGTTAATTGTAAAATTACTTTAAACGGAACAGTGGCAATATGCGCGCCTCTAAGCGCCGCTTCAGTAACATGTAGCGGGTGACGGATAGATGCTGCAATAATCTCCGTTTCAAGTCCATGAATATTGAAAATCTCAGCAATCGTTGATACTAAATCTAATCCGTTTGCACCGATATCATCTAATCTTCCAAGGAATGGCGAAACATAAGTTGCGCCAGCTCTAGCTGCTAATAAAGCTTGGTTTGCATTGAAAATAAGCGTTACATTTGTCTTAATTCCATCTTTAGTTAAAACATTAACTGCTTTAAGTCCGTCTGGAGTCATTGGAACTTTAACCGTGATGTTTGGCGCAATTTCCGCAAGCTCTCTTCCTTCTCGAATCATTCCTTCAGCATCAAGGGCAATGACTTCAGCACTAACTGAACCGGGAACTAATGCAGTAATCTCACGAAGACGATCGTGAAACGACACATTTTTTTCTTTGGCAACAAGTGAAGGATTGGTTGTGACTCCTGATAAAATCCCTAGTGCATGTGCTTCGCGAATTTCATCAATGTTAGCTGTATCAATAAAGAACTTCATTTATTTTTCCCCCGATCATCAATTGTTTAAGTGATTGTGATTTTTTATTTTTAAAAATGATGCTGTTAAACTAGTTTGTTGATTTCCGTTCCAGGCACTTCGCTTTCCGCGGGCTCACCCGTGAGCCTCC
>CALCRD010000202.1 GCA_937894355.1 uncultured Bacillus sp. | reverse complement strand
AATAGTTGGAATCTTCGTTTTCCAAAAGGTTAAATGAGTTAATCGACAGTCTCATCTCTCCGTCTATTGAGGCTATTTTTGCTGAAAATCACCAATTAAGCGGAATCTGTCCGTCTATTTATTAGTTCCGTCGCTTTAACTAATAAAAAAACCCAAACCATTGCTACGTGGTTTGGGTGCTTCCTTGGGTTTCCGTTGGTTCAATCTGTTGAACCTGGAATAATTTATAATAATTACCTTGTTTTTTCATCAATTCATCATGTCTGCCAGACTCGACGATTTCACCATGCTCAATTAACACAATTCTGTTAGCATGAGTAATCGTCGATAGTCGATGGGCAACAATAAAGGTGGTTCGCTCCTTGGCAAGCTTTTCGAGCGCTTCTTGAATTAAATGCTCGCTTTCCAAATCCAGTGCGGATGTTGCTTCATCAAGCACAAGGATTGGTGGATTCTTCAAAAATACCCTAGCAATTGCTACTCGTTGTTTTTGACCACCAGAAAGTTTTACCCCTCTTTCACCAACTTTTGTTTGATAACCCTCAGGTAAATTCATGATAAAATCATGAGCATTTGCCGCTTTGGCTGCTTCAATAACCTCTTCCTCGGTTGCAGTCGGTTTACCAAGTAAAATATTGGACATTACAGATTCGCTAAATAAAATATTGTCCTGTAAGACCATTCCAATTTTATCTCTTAGCGACCGAACCTTATAAGCCGTTATATCGACTCCGTCCAATAGTATTTTCCCTTCTGTTGCATCATAAAACCGGGGAATTAAACTTACTAATGAAGACTTTCCACCACCACTCATCCCTACTAAAGCAATGGTTTCCCCTTTTTTTACGTCCAGCGATACATTTTTTAATACAAGGTCTTCATTTTCATAATATGAGAAACCAACGTTATCAAAAGTAATATCACCATGAACATTCTGACACTCTTTAGCATTCGGAGTGTCGACGATGTCGTACTTTTCATCAATGAATTCAAAAACCCGATCCATCGAAGCAATTGATTGGGTAATCGTTGTAGATGAATTTACTAAACGGCGTAATGGGCTGTAAAGCTTGTCAATATAAGCAATAAACGCCACCATCGTCCCTAAAGAAAGACTGTTTTGAATAACTAGATAGGCCGAGAATCCTATTACAATAAGCGGTGCCACATCGGTGATGGTATTAACAACTGCAAAGGATTTGGCGTTCCACCTAGTGTGATCAATGGCTTTTGTTAAAAAATTTCGATTTACCTTGTCAAATTGACCTTGTTCATAGTCCTCAATGGCAAAGCTTTTTATCACAGGCATGCCTTGCACCCGCTCATGTAAATAGCTTTGTACATCTGCTAAGGCTTGGGAACGAACTCTTGTCAACCTTCGTAAGTTTCCGAAAAAGAATTTTACCGAAAATGCATAGAAAGGAAACAAAATCAGTGAAACGAGAGTTAACGATTTATTCATAGAAAACATAATGCCAATAGCAATCAAGATGGTTGCTACATCTAGCCAAATATTCATCAAGCCCGAAATGACAAAAGTTTTCGTTTGCTCAACATCATTAATTACCCTGGAAATGACCTCACCCGATCTGGTATTAGAGTAATATTTAAAACTCAATTTTTGAATATGGGTGAATAGCTTGTCACGAATATCATAAAGGATTCTACTTGATGTCCATTGGGCGAAATATTGGCGATAGTATTCAACCGGTGGACGGAGAATGACAAACACGACAATCATAATTCCCATAATTGAAAACAGCTTATCTAGTTTATCCTGTTTTGACAACATGCTATTTCCGATAACATCATCGACCACATATTTAATTAATATCGGGATAATAAGCGGAATAGCAAATTTCAAAATGCCAATTAAAATGGTTATGGTAATTTGAAGCCAGTATGGTTTTACGAATTTAAGATATCTATAAATATTACCCAACCTTTTGCCTCCTTACTAGAAAAGCGTAAGCTTCCTAGCGCCCGTGGACTTAATGTTAATAAGATAAATTTTATCAAACAAAGCAAAACCTGTTGATTTAAATCAACAGGTTATTTCTTCTACTATAACATATTTTAGCCTCGATGGGTTAAATAGCGCTCATACCAAATATCAATAAAGTCAGGTGCAAACGGACCTTTTCTTTGGCGGATCCATTGGATGAGCTGATTAACATTTTTCTTTAATATTTGATCAATAATATCTGGATATTGCATTTCTATCCGATGTCGTTCATATTCGTCTTCATCTAAAATATTAAAGGTCATGTCCGGAAAAACCTTAATATCTAAATCATAATCAATATATTTTAGTGCATCATGATCAAAAATATATGGTGAACTGATATTACAATAATAATAAATTCCATCCTCGCGAATCATCCCAATAACATTAAACCAGTACTGTGAATGGAAATAAACGATGGCAGGTTCACGTGTTATCCATGTTCTTCCATCCGATTCAGTTACCATTGTACGGTCGTTTCCGCCAATGACTAAATTCTGCGTCCCTTTTAATATTGTTGTTTGGTCCCAGACGCGATGGATGTGCCCATTGTGTTTATAGCTATGTATTTGTACTGTTTCACCTTCGATGGGAACGCCCACATATCTCCCCTACTTTCATCTAGGACACTTTGTAACCTATTAGCATTGCGGAAATGAATTTTTCAAAAAATCTACGGCAACAAAGAACTATTCCTATTTTCTATTATTATAACGGTTATAGACATAATTTAAAACAAAAGAGCCATTGAAATTATGCCAATGGCTCCAATTTACATAAAAATTTGTAAAAAAAGGCAATTTTCATTAACAAATAGCATTTTTTTCTTGATAAGTACGAATTACATCCTCTGTTTGGGTTTCGAATACATGATGTATTTCCGTTAATTCCTGCTTAACACGGATAATCTCATTTTGAATATTTGCCAATTTTGAAATCTGATTGAGGTTTTGTAATTCTTGTTCGATTTCTTTATAACCTTCTAACTCCGATTGAAGACATAACAATTTGTCCATCGTTTTCATTTGTTCTGAAACCAAACGGTTAAAGTCCCTCATAATCTTCCTCCATAGTCTAAGAAAAAATTGATTTATTATATGTATTCGTTTTTTTCTTATTATTTCCTTTGACTATTAATGTTGAGAAAATTGTACTTTTGTCGAAAACGGAGGCGGAAGGGATATATATTGTTTTGGAGGCAAGTCTCAGGAGGGTTGGCTAAAGATTTTTTTATAAAAAAGGGGGTGAAAAAAAGTAAAAGAAGACACTCACGATTATGAGTGCCTCCTTTTAAAAAATTAACGGCTTTGTTTTCCGGATTTACCGGATTTTTTATTTGATTGGGATTGTTGATTTTGTTTTTTTACTTCTTGAGCGTTGGTTTCGCTAGCAAACTCTGTGCCGAATTGGCCTGCTCCACCTTGTGATTGAGCATTTTGTTGTCTTACTCTTTGAATATTAGTGCCAGATTGCGATTTGTTTGGTTGTTGTTGGTTAAAATTTGCCATTTCCTATCACCTCCACGCTAATTAATGTTACCTAGCGTATATGGCAATATTCCGGAAGTTATTTCCAGTAAAAGGTCCTGAAAATGGTACTTAATTTTAATCAATTTCGTCCAAACTATTTAAGGATTAGCGATATTCCACCATCAACAATGATTGTTTGACCTCTAATCATATCTGCTTGTCCAGATACTAAGAAGGCTACTGTGTTAACAATGTCTTCGATTTCAACCATTCTACCTGCAGGTGTTTTGGCTGTAGCTTCAGCAATCATTTCTTCACGATTAGGGAAATGTTTTAAAGCATCAGTATCAATAGCTCCACCTGAAACTGCGTTTACGATGATATTTTTCGCTGATAATTCTACAGCTAAATATCTTGTTAAAGCTTCAATTGCCGCTTTTGAAACTCCTACAGTTGTGTAGTTTTCTAATACACGAATGGAACCTAATGAGCTAATGCTAACAATTTTCCCGCCATTGTTTCGATCCATTAACTTTACTGCTTCTTGTGCACAAAAAAGCAAGGCTTTGGTATTGATGTTCATTGTCCAATCCCAATGCGATTCTTCAAGTTCTAAAAGTGGACGTTGTACACCTGAAGCTGCATTACTTACAAATACGTCTAAACGGCCAAATTCTTCATCAATTTTTTCAAACATTGCTTTAACTTTATCAATATCACCAACATTTGCTCTGACGACTAAAGCTTTTCGGCCTAATTCTTCGATTTCTTTTGCTGTTTCGAGAGCTGCCGTTTTGCTTCTTGCGTAGTTAATGACGATATCATATCCTTCTTTAGCAAGACGGATTGCTGTTGCTTTTCCGATTCCTCTACTACTACCAGTTATAAGTGCTACCTTTTGCGTCATGTATTAAAGTCCTCTTTTCAAAAAATATCTTTCTCCATTTTAGCTTTTATCTGAATAGATGACAATGGTTTGAACATACTAAATTGGATATTCATTCGAATGGAGGGATTTACCATGTATGTGGGTCGAGATATGACCGAGTTATCAATGATGTCTAAAACAGATTGGAAAGACAGTGAGTTAGCCTTTTTCCATCATTCATTTCAACAAGTTGTACCCTACCTTAACGTCGAAGGGCAATCGGTTCATCGGCAAATCGTTCAAGAAATTGAGCGCCGCGGTGGCTTTAAACGCCACGAAGCAGACTACACCCACGGAACCGAAATTACATATGACTGATAGAAAAGCGGAAGCACCCGGGTAGCGACGTATGAACTTATTAGCACACTGACTGAGATAAAGGAAACACGAAGTGCGGTCTTCACTTCGATGTTGACTTATCGTAGGGAGGTGGGCGGAAGTTCACTAGTCGCTGGGTGCTGCAGCTAGACATGAAAAGCGGAGGCGGCTTGCCCAGGGGCGACAAGCATAAGACGAGCCGGCCTAAAGGTCGCTCTTTGACCTTTTGGACGGTTGGCTTATGACTCGAGCCCCTAGCCGCTGCAGCTAGACATGAAAAGCGGAAGCACCCGGGTAGCGACGTATGAACTTATTAGCACACTGACTGAGATAAAGGAAACACGA
>CALCRD010000201.1 GCA_937894355.1 uncultured Bacillus sp. | reverse complement strand
CAAGAATTCTAGCCATATTTACCCGAATTACTTCTGGATAGGAAGCGACAACCGGACAATTGAAATGGTTTTGCAGCGTTTCATTTTCATTTTTTTCAAACACAACCGCTGGATAAAAGACGTTTTTTACACCCTTCTCAATTAAATTCATCATATGACCATGTACCAGCTTAGCCGGATAACAAACAGATTCAGAAGGAATTGTCTCCATCCCTTTTTCGAACGTTTCCTTGCTTGAGGGGTCAGATAAAATAACTTCAAAGCTCAACTCGGTGAAAAACTGGTGCCAAAAAGGATAATTTTCAAACATATTTAATACTCTTGGAATGCCAATGGAACCACGATTTGCAACCGTTCCCGTTATCCCAGGTCTATTAAACAATTTTTCCAATTTCTCTTCCACCAAATTTGGTAGAATACTTTTTTGTTTCTGTCGGCCAGCACCACGTTCACAGCGGTTTCCGAAAATATATGACCGCTTGTCTGCAAATTTGTTAATCGTGATTGGGCAGCGGTTTTCGCAAATCCCGCACCTTCGATTAGAAGTCGTAACTGTAAACTGATGAAGTTTTGTACTTGATAGAATTGTAGAATTTGAACCTTCCCTAAATCGTTGTTTGGCAAGAAGAGCACTGCCATATGCACCCATTAATCCTGCTAAATTTGGACGAATAACTTCTTTACCAGACAATTTTTCAAACGCACGTAATACTGCATCATTTAAAAACGTTCCGCCTTGAACAACGATTCGCTTCCCCATTTCGTCTGCTGACTTAAGTTTGATAACCTTGTAAAGAGCATTTGCCACAATCGAATACGATAAACCAGCCGATATATTTGCAATGCTCCCACCTTCTTTTTGGACTTGCTTAACTTTGGAATTCATAAATACAGTACAACGTGATCCCAAATCAACAGGTGCTTTGGCAGTTAAAGCAAGCTTTGAAAAATCCTGAACGTTAGTTCCGAGGTTTTGGGCAAAACTTTCCAAAAACGAGCCACAGCCAGCTGAGCAGGCTTCATTCAACAGAATTCCGTCAATAACACCATCCTTGATTCTGATACACTTCATATCCTGACCACCAATATCGATGATAAAATCGACATCTGGCTGGAATTTCTTTGCTGCTGTATAATGGGCAACTGTTTCAATTTCTCCCTCATCAATTTTGAAGGCAGCTTGAATTAATTTTTCACCGTATCCAGTTACTGTCGATCTGACTATGTTAACCCTGTCTGGTAACATCGCATAAAGTTTTAATAATCCTTCTCTTGCTGTTTCAATCGGATTGCCTTTATTTTTTTCATAAAAGCTAAACAATACTTCATCATTTTCGCCAGTAAGGACCATTTTGGTCGTGGTTGATCCAGCATCAATTCCTAAATAGCAATTTCCGATGTAATTAGCAAGTAACCCAGTTGGCACTTTTGCCCGATTATGACGTTGATAAAAGGTTTGATAGTCGCAATCATCATAAAAAAGCATTTCCAGTCGCTTTGATGTAGACGGGTCTTTTGTTTGATCAGTTTTGGTTAATAATCTAATCAGATTCCTAATATCAATTAACTCATTTTTCTCACTTTCAATCGCTGCACCAATGGCAACATAATAATGGCCATCCTCGCTATGTAACACATGTTCATCTTTTAATTTCAACGTTTCGATAAAACGTTTCCTAAGCTCTGTTAAAAATGTTAGTGGACCACCAAGAAAGGCGATATTCCCTCGGATTGGCCTTCCACAGGCGAGTCCGCCAATCGTCTGATTGACTACCGCTTGGAATACCGAAGCTGCAATATCCTCTCTCCTAGCTCCCTCATTTAAAAGCGGTTGAATATCGGTTTTAGCAAATACGCCACATCTTGAGGCAATGGGATAGATTTTTTCAGCAGTGGCTGCAAGTTTATTTAAGCCTTCAGCGTCTGTATTTAGTAGCGAAGCAATTTGATCTATGAACGCTCCGGTTCCACCTGCACAGGCGGCATTCATTCTTTGCTCAAGTCCATTAGTTAAATAGATTAGCTTGGCGTCTTCACCACCCAACTCAATAATCACATCAATATTAGCCTCAGTTGATTTGACGGCCTCTGTACATGCGACTACCTCTTGGATAAATGGGATTCCTAATACTTCACATAAACCAATTCCTGATGAACCACTTGCGTTCATTTTCAATTTAGCATTTGGAAACTTATTTTGTAGAAGATGGAAAAGGTTTAGAGTAGTGTTTTTTATATCGGAGAAATGCCTTTGGTAAGATTTAAATATTATTTCATTTTGTGAGTTTAATACTACTAGCTTTGCCGTTGTCGAACCGATATCGAGGCCAATTTGAAGTTCCAACATTGTCTCTCCCTTTTCAGATAAGATATTTTTGTTATATTAAACTATATCAAAATACCAAAACAAGGTTAAAGTGAACAATTTGTCACATTCTCCTAGAAGCCACACAAAACAAACATGAGATGTGCTGACTCAATCCCAAGCAAAAAAAATAAGCCAACATCAAAATGGATGAAAGGCTTAATTAGATATTAAGTTAGTTTAGTTGAATCCTGCAGGTATTTCCGGAAAAATTCTCATTTCTCCTCTTGGCGGTCCACAGAAGAGGTGTTTAGCTCGGAATATTTACTTTTTCTTTTATTAAACTTCTTTAAACCAAAAAATACGCTGATAAGCAGAAAAATACTCATTCCCATCACATACTCATTAACCACCGGTGATAACAACCCTCCAGCAATCAGTGCTAACACAAAAAAGTAGATTAAATTCCCATAAATCGTTCCTAGCATAAATTGTTTTGTCCCAATCGAGCTCAACCCCGCCACAATATTAACGGCACTGGTAGGAATAAACGGGAAAATTCTACCTTGAAAAACATACATAAATCCATCCTGTTCAACCTTTGAAATCGTCTTAGGGTGGAATTTCCTAATCACCCAATCTTGAAAGACATACCTGACACAAATGAATACAAGTAAGGCAGCAATAATACTTGTTATCCAACTCCACAGGAATCCATTTATGAACCCAAAAAGAGTAATATTTATTGTAATAACTAAAATCAGAGGAATAATTGTAAAGCTATTTTGCAGAACCATGACAACCAGCATAATTAAGTAAGCATACCATTGATACTTCATTAATGTAGTTTTGATTGATTCAATGTCGCCATTTAAGATGGTATTGAATAATTCATGGTGAAAAGTAAAATAATACCCAATCCAAAGTAATGTTGAACTGACAAGAAAAATTTTTATATTAAACCTTTTTTTTAGGTTAATAATGCGTTTTCACCCCCCATTATTCATTCTATTCCATCTACTTTCTTTTTCAGTGGTTATTTAAGTTCTTTCTATTAATATCTAATTGACCAAGTATCCAAAGACAGCTTGTTTCTAATTCAAGTATATTAATAATTGTATACTATTCAATGTATTATGACGTAGTGTATAAATAC
>CALCRD010000200.1 GCA_937894355.1 uncultured Bacillus sp. | reverse complement strand
TATCGAGTTAAAATCGGGTTTAAGATTTTAACAACAAACTTTACGAAAACAGCCTAGTTTATTGTATTAAGGTCCACGGAATAGGCATTTATGATTTGTAATTTATGGGTTCCATTTCCCATCTGGTATGACCCACTCCTCGATGAATCCGCTTCATCAAGTTCCCCTTCACCTTCGCCCTCAACCGGTTGTTTCCCAGCCTGGTCTAATTTCCATTTGTCCTTCTGACCTTGAAATTCTTCCACATCAGTAGCTGTGACTAAAATATCACTGCCCTCTTGCACATACAAAGCGACACTCGATGAATCCTGAATCGTCCAATTACTTAACAGCATTCTCGGCTTCATGGTAATTGAGTTTGAGCCGATTACCTCTAGTTCCACGTTAAATGGTACTAGAATTGTCGGGGAGATTCCAACACTTGTGTCAAATGGTCCTATTCCTGATGGAAGTTTCTTAACACTTATATACAGAGTGTCGCCCCTTTCTTGAACAGATACATAATCATCGGGGTTTTTGATTAGCTCGTCTTTTCCGGAAATAGCTGCTCGGTAGGTCCCAAACATTGCCACCTCACTCCCCGTTACCCCCTCGATTGTGAGTGGTGTATCAGCTGCCTGCACTACCACGCGCTTCACCTTATCTGACAAATCTTTGCTAAACTCCGGTAATTCAAAAGTTTTTTCTTGGCGATCAAGTACCTCAGCCGCTTTCTCAACAAGACCTGTTGAACTCAAAATCGCAAAGCCAATCCCAACAGTTCCCAAAACACCTACTAAAAAAATACTCAACAAATCATATTTTAAAAATGGCTTTTCTTTTCCTGATAATAATAAGTAAACCAAGATTTCAATTCCCAAAACGACGAGAATAATCGGCCACCAGGCTATCAAGATTTGGTTAAGATTTAAATCGAACAGTTGCGAACAAAGTAGAATAATACCTAGAAGCAATAGCGTTGCTCCCATCGAAATTGTGCCAACGCGCCACGTTCTCATTTTACTCCCGCCTTTCTTTTCTTTTTATAAAATAAATATATAGCCCCTCCAACCATTAATACTTCCACAACCCCACCCGAAATATTGATTTTCCTCACTCTGCTTCCTCCTTAGATTGCGTCTTTTTCCCCATGAGTAACTTGATTCCCCCACCAATCAGAAGCAAGCAAACAATCACTGTTTGTAAATATTGGTCAAATAAATAGCCAAAATCAATATTAAGATATTCTGAGATCATCGGTGCCAAGGTCGGCATTAATAGATTTGTTAATAAATAGTACAACCCGAGTAAGACAAGACCAATCCCCAACCATTTTTGATGATTAATAAAATAAGAAACAATTGGTGTATCCTCAATGTCTTCTTTCCCATATTTAGCTGCTATTTGCAGACTATCAAACAAGCTATAAAACCAAATAATTGGGATTAAGAACAGGAATATTCCTAAGCGCAATACATCTAAAATATAGATTGAAAACAGGAACGCAGCCATAAGCTGAATACCCCGACGTTGTAACCCAAGATACAAATGTCCTGCACCTGGAAAAATTGCAAGCAATGTGGCAATTGTTTTGCTTTTTTTGCCAGCTTCCCGGCGCAATTCAAAATCCTCTAGGATTGTTTGATCTACTAGCTCCTCGCCATTCTGTTTTCTTTTCAACTGTTGGACAGCGTCAAAAAATCCATAAGCCCAAATTACCGGCAAAAGCGCTAAAAAGATTAAAAACTCACCACGGTCCGTTAAAAATGCTACAAAAAGCACCATCATTGTCAGTCCTAAAAATGCTGTTAAAAGCGTCACTCCCCGACTCATTAAACCAAGCTGAAAATGGCCAAGACCAGGAAGAAACGATAGGATGATTGTATAAAACCGTTCTGTTTCCTTTGATGTTTCTAGTTTTAACAATCCATCATTTTCAGCTTGGCTATTAGCTGAATAGAGTGTTGAAGCAGTAATCGCCGTATCAACAAAATTAATGATGTAAATCAATAATCCCCCAAAGGCAATAATGAAAAATTGATTAAATCCTGATGCAGAAATTAAGGCAATTGATAATAAAGGCAATCCAAACACAGCTGCCATATAAAATAAACCTCTTACAAACTTGCCAAGGTAAAACATTCCTCCTCCTGGGAAAAATGCTAATAAAAACGCCAAGATTGGGTTTTTCTTCATTTATTGTTCGCCTCCTTATGATTCCTTTCAAAAGAATCAAGCCATGAAAAAGTTTTATTTACAATTCCCTCTGTTACAGATGGAGCGCTTTTTTGAACCTGAGAATTTTGAACAGATTCAGTATATTGAGTTATATTTTGAAAAACACCCGTCCACATCAGCACAATCGTAGCCGCTGCAGCCAATGTATAATGGAATATTGTCGTTTGATAAAAAGGAACAATCTTTGACTTTGTCTGTGGTAAATCTTTAGGTCTCTTGTCCTGTGCTTGCTTCATCTCATCAACATGCTTTATCATTTGAATTTCGTTCATCACTCGATCCGCTATGTCTTCCATTTTCTGTACATCCGGGAGAGCCGTATCAAATTCTGCAACTGCCTGAAGATACAAACCTAAACAATGGTCACATGAATAAAGATGATCTTCAGCTTTTTCACGACAGTCAAACGGTAATTCATTTTTTACATACAATTGCCACTCGTTCATTGTGAAATGTCTCATGAAAAATCACCCTCCTTCCAATGTGTTTTTATCCATTGTCTGGCTCTGTACAATTTAGTTTCAATCGTTTTCACTTGCACATTTTGTTCCTTCGCCAATTGCTGATAACTTTTTTCGGCAATATAAAATCCGTAAATAACTTCCCGATAATTTTCTGGAATATCGTTGAGTTTCTCTCTGACTAACGCTTTTTGTTCGTTCTGTAATATCTCCATTTCAACATGACTACCAGCTACAACTGGATAATCACTCATTTCCACAACATCTTCACGTCTACGGCCATGTTTTCGTTTAGCATCAATAGCATGATTAACGGCAATTCTGGTCATCCACGTCTTAAAACCTTGATTTTCATATTTGGGGAGAGAAGTATAAATTTTTATAAACACTTCCTGAACGGCATCCTCTGCTTCTTTTTGGTCTCGCAATATCGCAAAAATCGTCCGAAATAAATCATTGCGATACTTCTCAACCAAAAGACGAAAGGCATAATCATTGCCGCTAAGTATTTTTTCAATTATTGTCCCATCAGAAATTTCTCTCCCCCCCTCTCACGAAAGCCTTCACCCTAATAGACGAAACCCATCACACAAACCCCTACAGCTTTTGAAAAAAAAAATCACTTTAACGCATCACCTCACTGGGGGACAGTCCCCCGGTGAGGTGATGCGTTAATTGGGTGAATTACAGATGAGGATTGTAGGTATTTCAGCCTATTCATTATCTTCCAGTTTTCTTTTATATTGAAATTTGTTGGGTGTAAAAATTTGTCGTAATATTGTGGTATTATAATATAATGAATGTATTAAAAATTAGAAACACAGTTCATATTTAATATAACAAAACGAAACTAAAGATTATTGAATGAGAAGTAAAAACTTAAGGGTACCTTACCGCGCATGTTCCTTTGTGTTGGATATGACCCAGTTAGGAGAAATTTTTGATGAAAAGACGGTTCACTTTTATTCTGTTATTGTTATTTAGTTTTACATTATTAACAGCCTGTAACTCCGAGGAGGACGCTGACAACCTCGTAAAAAATTATGTACAAGATAAGTATGGGTTCGATGTGGATATTACTTCACGCAATGAGAATGGTGGAGAAAAAACTTATGTAGTCAAACAAAATGAAAAACCAAATCTTACATTTGAAGTGATCCTGTCAGGCTCTTTTAATGCCAAAGTAAAAGATGATACTTACTTTGCAAATAAAAGCGCAAATGAACATAGCCAGTTATTTACCAAGCAAAACCAGGAAAAACTTGAGCAGATTGATTATGCAAAAGTTACTTTTTCTCCTTCTGATTCATCACAATACGGATATAACATAAGCGTTGTTATGAACCAAGAATTATCATTAAATGATGAAAAATCAGTAGATAATTTACTAGAATTTATTCAAATCATTAATTTGTTTGATGATGAAACGCTTCAAAAAGAAAACCTTGATGATCTTACAATAACTGCTAAAGACAGTGATTTAAAAATCATCTTACAAAATATCGAGAAAATCACCAAAAAAAGTGCCTTAGTTAAACAGCTTAGCAAAGATAGCTATTTGGTAAATACTTCTATGTTCGAAAACAATAAACCTGCTTTAGCAGAAATTGAAAAAGAACTTGAAAAAATCGGCTATGAATATAAAAACGGACTTACACTTGGGACGATTACTGGATCATTTATTTGTATGGATCAAGACATAAAAAACGGAAAATGTGTGGGTGGCTATGAAGTTAATTTAGAGGGCCCTAAAGATGCTGAAAGCTTACTTAAATTGGTCCAAATCCTAAATAATCAAAGCATCAAGTTCAAGAATGCGTATCTTCCAGGAGGAGATAACCCAGTAAAACTTGAAGCAATCGAAAACATTACGACTATTAAACAAATTAACGAAATACTTGATAAATAATTATATTAATTTGCTCCAACAAAATAACGCGCCTAGGGATAGTTCCCCGGCGCGTTATTTTGTTGAAACAGCAATTCTCGTAGCTAA
Organism: uncultured Bacillus sp.; assembly: GCA_937894355.1. Lineage (GTDB taxonomy): Bacteria > Bacillota > Bacilli > Bacillales > Cytobacillaceae > Bacillus_BU. Next base: position 4,811 of record CALCRD010000200.1, on the reverse strand, counting down.
AATTAGATTAAAACCCCAGTTCTTTCCGGAATATACTTCTCATGCAAAACAACATTTCCCTCCTGAAGACTTCGTTTTACATCGATTATCCTTTGATTGCTACTCCCTTTATAAAGTAAGCTTATATCCCGCTTTTCTAACTGGAATTGTCCGTCTACTAATACATCTATCTGCGTCAACAATTGAAGGTATTTGGGATTTGCCACCAGTGTTTCAAATGAAAACCCTGTATAACACCAAATGTTTTTCCCTTCCTGTTTTAAGGATTTTGCCAGTGGTGCTATTTTAGTACTTTGAAGAAAGGGCTCACCACCACTGAAGGTAATTTGAGTCAATTCATTTTGCATTAATTCCTCGAATATTTCAGCCTTGGTCATGTTCGTTCCATTCTTTATATTCCACGACTGCGGATTATGACAACCCCTACAGTGATGCGGACATCCTGCAAAAAAAACCACACTACGGAAACCAGCACCATCAACAATACTGTCATGAATGATGTTCATTACCTTCATCCGAATTCACCTCGTCATTAATGCAAAATAGTAAACTTCAACCAACTTCTTCTAATGATGATGCAGGCGATCGCGTTCCTCACTGCGCTTACTGCTATTCCATTTTTCCAAGCTTCCGACCAGATATCCAGTAATCCTGCGAATTCGTTCGATTTTCGATTCTTCATGATTGCCACATACAGGGCATTCATTTTCAATAATGCCCTTATGATTACAATCTAAGCAACGATCAACTGGGTGATTGATACTACCATAACCGACCCCATATTTTTGCATCGCCCGAACAATCGTATCCAAGGCATCAATATTTTTACTAGCATCTCCATCCAGCTCGATGTAAGTGATATGCCCAGCATTTGTCAGTTCATGGAATGGTGCTTCAATCTTAATTTTATCCAAGGCTTTGATTTTGTAATAAACAGGAACATGAAAGCTATTTGTAAAATAATCCCTGTCAGTCACTCGCGGTATTACCCCATGCTTAGCTTGGGCTTTTTTCAAAGCCTTTCCTGCAAATGATTCTGCTGGTGTCGCTAGCAAGGTGTAATTCATCCCATATTCCTTGGTTGCTGAGTCCATTTTTCCACGCATGTATTTAATAATATCAAAGCCCAATTGGTTTGCTTCTTCACTCTCACCATGATGTTTGCCTGTGAGCTGAACCAAGGCTTCGGCTAAGCCGACAAATCCAACCGAAAGGGTTCCTTGTTTAAGAATTTCATCCAGTTTTTGATGGGGATGTAGCATCTCTCCATTCCACCAAATCCCTTGGCCGTAAAGGAACTTGAAATGTGACGCCGTTTTTTGAGCTTGATATAGATATCTTTCATAAAGCTGCTTAACCGTCAAATCTATATAATGATCAAGCTTGCCAAAGAAATCCATCACTCCATCAGAATCTAGCGCCAATAATGGCAAGTTGATTGTGGAAAAAGAAAGATTGCCCCTTCCGACTGGAGTCTCTTTGCCGTTTACGTTACTGATTGTTCTTGTTCTACACACTCAGTTACAAATATACCGATTCCGTATATTCGCTCCTATTTCTAGGAGTGTCGGACCATATCTTAACAATACAATAATAATATTGTTCCTCCCGTTTCGACTTCTCTTGAAGCCTACTCTACTCGCTTCCACTATTTTAGTGTGCTTTCGATGGTCTCTGAACCTGCCTGTTTAACAAATTCATCAAATTGAGCTCTAGTATTGTCTCCATAACCATATAATGAACTTGTAAAAAGTCTTGGCTGCTGATCGCCATATGATTTCTCACTTAGGGTTCCAGCAATTAAAGAGGTTTTAGATGAGCCGTAGAAAAATTAACCCATCGTTGCAATCTCACTCTGTGGAGTGCCATCGTAATATTTCAAATTAAACGGTGCATCAAGGAACACATAGTTAGGAAATAACCGTTTCGATGTTGTTTCTAAAGAAAGTCTGTAAAGATCATAGTTGGGATCGCCTTCGTTAAAATTCACCCCATTTTTCACCTTAAACACAATAATTGGGAAAATTGGAGTTTCTCCACTACCCAACCCGCCTTGCGTTGCCAGAAGCAGATTTTTAGTAATCATTCTGCCTTCTTTTGAAGTATCCGTTCCTAAGTTTACTGAAATGAATGGGACCTGGCCCACGATTGTTACCGTACAGGCTTTTTATCCTGTACTTCTAGGGGTTTCCCCCATCACCATCCAACCCATTCAATTTGGTGGTTACTGCCGGTCTCTTCCGGCCTAGGTCAGCATATATCTTTACCCTCGACTTTACGTTAGGGTAGCAAAGGCTCTTGGAGGTTTTTTTGCTCACTTATCGCTCAACCTCTATGCGTTACAACGACTTATGATGTAAGCCGTCTCGGTATTAGCATATATATGTTTTATTTTTGAATGAACACATTATTTTCAACATATACACAGCCTTCACCGATTTCCCTCGCTTCTCTATAATATGTTTCCATATTACGCGGCAAACAGTTTACCGCCCCTAGAATGCATCGAATTGCTATTATGTATGAAAGCTTCACATGATTGGAATACCTCATCATCAGTCAACTTCCATGCCTTTTCTTCAATCACCTTTTCATCTGTATCTGAAGCCATTAATTCTTGTACCATCTTCTTTTTCTTCTCGTAGGTTAACCGCACAAATGGAGCTAAATCATAATCAAAGGTGGGAATTGATTGACCACCATGCTGATTGTTTTGGTTTGACTGAAAAATAATGCTCGTTAACGCCAGTGCACTTGTTATGCTTTTAGGCTCTCTCATTTGTCCATGTCCAGTGTTAAATCCACCCTTCAAAACTTTGGCTAAAGGGATCTGACTACACGTCGTAGTGCCACTCGCATAAAAATCAAGATCGTGAATATGAATGTATCCATCTAAATACGCTTGTTGTACATCTTCGGAAAGCAAATGGTCGACAACAAATGATTTTGCAGAAGCTGAAGCAAACAATAACATCATTCCCATTGGTGACAATCCATCGACGTTGGCGTTTTCTTGAACTAAATCTTTATTACTGCTGTTTACAATATCTCTAAACTCTTCATAAAGCTTAGATTTCAAATTCCTTCCCCCTTCCAGATAAAAAAACTATATTTAGTGGTTCCGAAATCATTCTAACACAACATATTGTATATAATTGTGAAAAATTAGTTTACTTTTTGTGTCATTCAAAAATTTTTCTAGAATAATTTCTTCGGTTTTTATTGCTTTTTGAAAAAACAAGTTTAAAATTTTCCCACTATAAAAAGAAGAGAAACCCCATCCACCGGCAACTCCACTCATTTCCTCTACCCCTTTAAAGCAAAAAAGCATTAACGCACCGGGGGACTGTCCCCCGGTGCGTTAATGCTTTAGTGTAGCGGGGGACTGTCCCCCAGTGCTTTAACGTTGTTCTGTGGTGTCGAGTTTGATTATGGGAAACTGGAGGGTGAAAATGGTTCCTGTACCTAGTTTACTTTCTACCATTATTTTCCCTTTCATTGATTGAACGATTTGAAACGAGATTGTCAGGCCGACACCGGTTCCCTTTTCTTTTGTTGTATAAAATGGGGTTCCCAACCTTTTTTGCTGACTTTTGGTCATGCCCTTTCCACTGTCAATAATTTCAATCGAAACAAACCCGTCTTTTTCAAAAGTATTGACGGACAGTGTACCCCCCCGCTCCATCGCTTCAATCCCGTTTTTCATGATATTTACCAGAACCTGCTTAATTTCAGATTTATCACCTCTAATAAAGAGGGCATCTTGAATATAAGTTTTTATCGATATATTTTGGATATTTGAGTAAGAGGTCATCAATTCAATTGTTTTTTTTACTTCATCAGAAATGTTAATTGAAGTCAGTTCTTCTGTATGAGGTCTTGCTAAGGAAAGATAATCATTGATAATTGATTGAGCGTGATCTAATTCATTTATGGCGATTCCGATGTAATTCTTCTGGGTTTTTTGAAGATTTTTATCGTCTATAATTAATTGTAAAAAGCCTCGGACTGAAGTCATTGGATTCCTAACCTCGTGAGCTACTGACGCTGCCAACTGACTAATTACGTTTAGTTTATCTGCTTTTTGCAATTCCTCGCGGATCAGCTGCTGCTGATTTATATTCTCAATCAGAAAAACTACCATCAACAAACTTGCCCAGGAAATCAGATAAAAAATAATCATAAACTTGATTTGGTGATATTGTCCCATTTTAAAAAGGGTAATGGCAACAGTAATCATAATTAACCAAAATACCGAACTAACAAATAACAACTTATATTTCAAATGTAGCTCTTCATATTTTCGAATGGTGAAAATAAGAAAAATCGAAATAAGCGAATAGGTGATCAAAATAACATAAAATCCATCTCCACCTATCAAATACCTATATAACAATAGTGCAGAAGCAATAATTAAACCTGGAATCCTGCCCCCATAACAAAATGCGATAATAAATGGGATAATCCTAAAATCGTAAATATATCCCTTTTCAAATTGCACTGGAAAAGACATGGCCAACAATAGCATCAATAACAGTATGAATGTAAGTTTGGAGTTTGGCCTTTTTCGTTCAATATTTTTTTCATAAAAAAATAAATGATATAGAAGAATGGGTAGAAGTATAATTAATATTTGGAATAAAACATTTTCAACACTATTTAACATACAATAATCCTCCGAAAAATATGTAATGGAGAAGATAGAATCAATATAATTTCTATAGATCTCTTTTTGCTTATTTTCCCTCTTTTAAAACTATTCTGTTTTTTCTCAAAATTAACTCAATTGCTATTGTATAACGGTTTACATT
>CALCRD010000199.1 GCA_937894355.1 uncultured Bacillus sp. | reverse complement strand
ATATGACAATACTTAACCATACCAAATCCCAGTTTCAATCCACGCCCCTCCGCGAGGGGCGACTTAATCCTAGTTTTTTGGCAGTAGAAACCGATCTTCCCGTTTCAATCCACGCCCCTCCGCGAGGGGCGACAGTAATATACCAAAACATTGATGCTACTTGAAGTTAAAGCTCCATTTCCGCGAGCTGCGAAAAAACAGTTAAACCCAACCCTAGTTAATTATCAAATAATGCAGACAAACCGCCATGATTACTGCCTCCGCGAGCTGTTCGGGAAAAGCCTGTTAGCTTCCACTTCGCGCTACATTAAATAGTCAAAACTCCTTCCGGATCGTATGTTTGTTTTGCGCCGACATGTTCGACTCTCTTCTTCCAATTTGCACCAAGAAAATAGTACCTTAAACTATCTTCATCGGGATCAATAATCTGTTCTAGCCCTTTTTTCAATTGGGCAAATTGAACAGGATCGACTAGACATTCAAAGACCGAGTTTTGTACCCTTTGACCATAGTTTTGACACTGTTTGGCCACTTTTCTGAGGCGTTTTTTTCCCTCAGGTTGTTCTGTACATACATCGTAAGTAACTAAAACCATCATACCAAATCACATCATTTCATTAAAAATGGCGGATAGGCATCAAGATCCCCTCTTAGGTGCCGTGCAAGAAGCATTGCCTGAGCATAAGGAATCAGACCAATAGATATTTTTTCTCCTAAAAAAGGGTGGTTTATTTCTTCTTGTTTTCTTTTCTGCCAGGAAGCAATAACGTTTTTTCGCATTTCATCAGACATTATTACTCCACCGCTTTCCTTTGTCGTAAAACCTTTTATATCTACTTGGCGGTTATTGATTAGTGATAAAGCTAATCGATCCACTAGATAAGGCCTCAATTCCTCCATCAAGTCTAAAGCAAGACTTGGGCGGCCCGGACGTTCCCGATGCAAAAATCCAACTTGCGGATCCAAACCTACTGTTTCCAAAGCGGAAGTACAATCATGAGATAAAAGAGTATATAGATAAGACAATAGAGCGTTAGTTGGATCAAGGGGAGGCCTCCGACTACGCCCATTAAACTTAAAATCTTCTTTTCCTTCCAAAATTAGATTATGGAAAACTCCGTAATATGTACGTGCTGCTTCCCCTTCTAACCCGCGAAGCACACCCGCATTACTACAGTTAACAACTTTCTGTAATTGAAGCGAAAAAAACTTTACTCCTTCTTGTATATCTTGAAAATCGCCCTTTTCACCATGATCACGCAAAAAACGTTGTAAAACACATCTACTGTTATATATCTTCCCAAATATAAAGCCCTTAGCAAACTGTAATGCTTCTTCCGGTACATCCGCAATTCTGTATTGTTTCCGCCTTAACAAGACATTACCATTAACTCGCCCTGTAACTCGTGCCAGAAAACGTCCGCTTTCAGAGTGGAAAGAAAGTCCCACCTTCCTTTCAGTACAAAGATGCATCAAAGCCGGACTTGCCCCCGTATAACCGAAACAAACTATTCCTTCTAGATTATGGACTGGTATTCGTAATTTTGTTTCTTCTCCTACTAAGACCAGTACATTCTCACCATCCTTAGCAAGATAAGCATCCGGGGACGTAACATATAAAACGTTAAGTAATTTCCTCAATGTTAGGGCCCCACCTCCGATCCTACTTTAGTTCACGTAGTGCATCCTCCAAATAACGACGAACAGACCTTTTTTTGCTAGTATGAGGCATACAGATTTCTACTAAGGAGCAACTTCGACAAGCTTTAGTTTGCTCTGGTAAAGGAGTTATTCCCTCTGCAAATAATCGATGCATTTCCGTACTCAGTTCCATCACCTGTTGCCGTAAGCTTTCATTAAATACTACCCTTTGCCTTCGTCGGATGCGTCCGTAAAATAGGTCCCCTTCAGTTACAGAAGTAGCAAACATTTCCTCCAAGCAAAAAGCTTGCGCACAAAGTTGCACCATATCACGCTCATCGACCTTAGGTTCACCGTATTTATATTCCACAGGATGAGGTTGCCATAGCCCATTTCGTCCTTTTATTTGAATTCCTTCATCACGTTGGTAAAATTCAACTACGTCCGCAATACCATACAACCCCAGCCTTCGAGAGATGATAGGCAGGGAACGGGTCACCAAAACCGTTCCCCGCGCTTCAGTAAAAAACGGATCATCTACTCTTTCGTGTAATTCTCTACCACCAAAGGTTAGGATATTTTCTTGCCATTGTTGTTCAATATGGATGAGTGCCCATTGCCTTGGACAAAAGGCAATGTGTTGGATACCCGAGAGAAGTAGGAGATCATCATCAGAATACATATTCCACCTCAAGTCAATAAACGATCATTTATTTTCACCAGAGTAAATAACGGGCTCCAAACCATCTAATTTTGTTTTAATTACCACGACAGGCTTCTTGCTATTTTCATCAACTTCAATTCCAATACTTTCATCAACATCCGCTGAGGCATATTGTCCATTTTTACAATTATGTTTCCACCAAACTACGCTTTCCACTTTCATACTACCAGAGGGACGCGCAGACGACTCATCATTCACAAATAATGATTTTAGCGCGGCAAGCAATTTATCCGCATCTCCATCACTGAAACCGGTTTTCCCGGCAAGTTGGCAATTAATGCTACCGTATGAGACATACACACCATATTCCACTCGGTGCTTCATCCCCATTGTGTCACTGCCCTTTTTATCCGGATCTTTCTCAGTTTCTAGGTTGACGCTTTTTGTAATTTGTTGCGAATAAATATCAACCGGGGCTAGACTAACAGCGTTATGAATTGACACTGGACCCCGTACCCCAATGGAAACGGAATCACTACCTTCACTATCATCGCTCTTTTTTCCCTTTTTGAAAGCAAAAACTTGCCCGAATGCACGAACATCATACCATGTTCGGCCTGCTATATTCACTTGCTTTTCCCGATCATTCGCTGCTTCTTTAATTTCAGCATTATTATCAAAGCGATCTTTAAGGCTCCTAAAAGTATCTCCTTCTTTACGATTTTCGTCGGACTGGACAAAGATATCCTCGCCCATATCCTGCAGGCGATTACGTAGTTTACGCTTCAAGCAGACATCTGATACTTCTCCAAATCCCTCATAATCGATGCGGGGGCGATTACCATTAAGCGGATCACCGTTCGGATTGGCTTTTTTCACGGTAAAAACTACGGCAAAATCAATCTTTTTTGTTAAGCTCACTGTCTTTCCCTCCATTATTATTTTTTTGGTCGTTGCGAAGCTCTTGCCTTTGGGCAAAAAAACCCAGTAAATACCTGCCGTCAAGCGGAGCATTGCTTTCAAATGCCTCTGAATTTTCGAACAATCGTGTTATATCCTCGATCTGGTTTAAATACCAACCTGCCCCGTTAAGCTGTTGTATGTATGGATTAAGCTGCTGCGTAAACAGTATATTCCATGTGCGAAACGGGTGCTGCGAAAATGCGGTCATATAGCGTATTGCATTTGTAGCGCGTGCATCTTTTTTTGTTTTATCTTGCTTATATCGCGCAGAAGATTCAATTTTGTCAGCGATCGCCAATAATCTGCCATATAAATAATCCCGGTCGCGTCTTTCTGTTTCAAGCTCCACCGTAAAAACCTCCTTTTTATAATCATGATAATAGCGCTTAATCAATGCGCAAGTTGCACCAAGTACATGTTCCCAATCCCGCCAGCGGTCACTATTACTCTTCGCGCTCGTATTCTCAAACGCAAAAGGATTTGATGCCCGGTTTATTGCAGCAATTACCATCGAAGCGGGTATGCGTTCCCCGTCAAATATGCAGTGTACCAATTGTTCTCGAAGATTTTTAACGAGCTTATTATAGGATTTGTCTTGTTGCGATCTAGGCTTACCTAACACCGCTAACATGATGCGGTCTATTGCAGGTGCCCCAATGAAATAGCCAGGCTTATATACTTCATCTGCATCCTTTCCGAATGGCTGATACCATTTGCATGTGTTGTGCCAATGGTCAATACGTTCTTCATATTCATTTTCAGACAACTCACGGTAGTAAGTTACAGACAACCTGCCTGTTGTGGCAGAGTCAGTAGAA
>CALCRD010000198.1 GCA_937894355.1 uncultured Bacillus sp. | reverse complement strand
GGTGATTTCTCTGTCGATGGGATACTGTTCTCGATGTAGCTTTGTAAAAAAGTTTGATCAAAAGCATGCTGCAAACGTTGATTTTATAATAGAAGAAACCCACGCATTTTGAACAAAGATTGAGCAAAATGGATTCAATTCATTTGAATGTATGTGTAATTTTTATAAAAAAGTTCGATCAAAAATATTTTATAAAACCTGATATTACATTGTTTTCTTCATAGTTATCCTTCTAAAATGGTGCGACTTTTTTATATTAACAGTTCAACTTTATTTTAAATTCACACCAAAAAGGTCAACACTTTCTCATATGAAGTAAATACAAAATAAATTACACTGGTTAACTAATTTTATAGGAGAAATTGATAGCCTACTAGGGGTACTGTCAGGAAAAGCGTATTTACAACGTTAAGCAACTTACAATATAAAAAGCCAATTTCTCAATTTTATCTGAGAGATTGCGCTTTTTTCAATACTCCATTCTCTCGCCCTTTACCGGAAGAGCGTACAACGATATTAAGAGCCTTCTAGCCACTAAGTCCATTCTATTTAATATTTTTTTATGCAAAACACTAAGAAACAAAAAGATTCCCAAATACCAAAATGGATAAATAGTAAGAATTATCTATTTTTTTAGAAAAATCAAAAAACAGAAAACACAGGAAGGATTTTACAGTTTAAGATAGAATTTTAATTTACTAAAGGGGGTGATATTAGTGAAGAAAATTATATATTTTACTCTAGTTTTAGTTCTACTTTCAGCAACATCTACTTTTGCCGAAAGCAAAGGAGGTATTGAATACCCACAAGTAAGCGAACTTGTTCCTCAAACTCAAACACAAAGTGGTGTAATTACACCTCAACACTTAACTAGTTGTATTGGTAAAAGTGATGTGTATAAAGGAAGTACTTCGGTAGTTTCTTCATATGGGATTACACAATGTAGTGGTAACCAAGAAAGAATTTCTGTGTTGAACACCCTTTATCGTAATAACGCTTATGTTAGCTCGGATAGTGATGTTCAAACCAATTCCTCAATAGCGTATGCTCATGCGGGAAATACAACTTTTTATTCTGGTAGTAGTTATAAGTCCGATTCACACCATAACTCCACTCATGATGGCGTAACTAGTGGGACTTATACGGTAGATACCACATTATAGTTTAAAAGGGAAGTATCTAAAAAGGGAACCCTATTCTTAGGGTTCCCTTCTAAGTATAGGATGGGAAGTAAATGAACAAATTATATATGATTTTTTTATGTATGCTTTTAATTGGTTGTAAAGCCGAATTTGCAAAAAATGAAGATAACCCAAAATTAAAGACTCAGGGTACAAAAGAAGTTTTGGGAACATCTATTGGGTTAGTAGATGAAACTGCTCAAACAAGAACTAATTTTACTCATAGGTTAAAATCCTCAACTGAATATTCACCTGAAATAAAAATAATAAATCACTATCCAGAAAAAATGGAGTATAGGTTATTTTTTTTATTGGATTATAAACAAACAAAAGTAAATTATAATAATGCGGAAATCAATTATATGGATATAGAAGTTGAACCAAAGAATGAAAAAAAATTTACAATAAAATTATCTGATATTCCAGATGGACTACATGATTTTATTGTTATTAGTGTTCGTAATCCAAATAATTATTTAACGGATCAACAACTTATTCCACCTCCAAGAACATTTATACATCGTCGTGTAACTATATTAGTTGGCGAAAACGAAAATCCGCCAAATGTAAAATTTGAAGAAATAACTAACGATTCCAATGTAAAATTTAAAAAGATAGATGATTCCTCAAATATATTACGAGGAGTAGTATACTTAACGAATGTCCCAAGAAATACCCCCACAGGAGAAGTCATTACATTATTAAATAGTTACCAAAACCCTTTGTGGGTTAACTTTGCGATAGAAGAACCAAATACAAGTTTTGCTATAATAGCTTTACTCAATAATGAACAAGTAGTTTTGCAAAGCACCTTTTTTCATACTGCCTCAAAAGGAATGGTTAATTATCCTTTAAATATAAGCATTAACAAGAATAATCCCTGTAACTTAACCTTAGCAGTGGTCGAGAATCCTTATACTAAAATTGAGGATAAAAATGGTGAGTTACAAAATAAGTTATGGTCCGTTATTTTTGCAAACCAAATTACATTTGAAATCGAAGGGAAGAATTAAAAAGCAATCTTGCTAAGTTTCCCTAGAAGAAATTGGGCGAGTTCTTCGGAACCAGCCCAATCTTGAATACAAACGATCGCTTTAAATAAGCTCTGTAATAAAGTAAATCTTTAGCAGCAAAACATAAATAGGATCACCCTTACCAAACTAGTACTTCCTTTAATTTTCTTCACATCTTGACCAATCAAACTTTTCCCACTTTATTATCTTTCCTTCAATTTCTTTTGTATTCGAAACTATCCATTTGCCACTAGCAGAGTCTTGTTCAAGTTTTTTAAGAACATTTTTGCCATCAGTTTGTTTGTATAAAAATAATCCATAATTATCTTTATCCTTTAAAAATAATCTCTTATCTCCAAGACTATTGCCTTCAAAGAGTAGTAGTAAAGAACGAATATCCTCGTTCTTCTCACCTTTCCTCATCTTATTAGATAAATCATTCATTGTTAACTCTTTAAAATTTTCTAAACTTAAGCTATAACTTACAACAATATCATCTAAAATGTCCTTATTATATTTTTTCCATATTGTCTCATACTCCTCAATGCAGACCGTTTTAGAAGGCTTGGCAGTTGCATAAGATACTATACTTGAAAAACCAATAAGCACATTAATCCCTATAAAGACAGCTAAAAAAATTCCTTTCAATATTTTTTCACCTCCTTATATTATATTATGGTTTTTTTGATAAATTTATTTATTCATCTTAGTGGCTAATTTTCTTTAGGGTGTATCACCAACTTTCAGCGTTTCCTGACGGTACCCCATATTGAGTCACTTTTAACAGTTCGATTACATAAAAAATGAGCCACATGATTTCCAATTTCCATAACCTCTCTTGTGATTGAAAGTGACCAAACTATCAATTGAAGAGAGGCAAAATTGGATAATCGATATGGCTCGATTTTATAGAATCCTTACATGAGGTAGAAGGATGATCACAAAGGCAAATAGTTAAAAAAGATGGGCATTTCAAGGATTCAAAATTTAGATTTACAACTAGATGCGCTTAAAGAACATGGCTGTGGAGAAATATTTACAGATAAGATCAGTGGGGCTAAAGATAAACGACAAGGATTAGAAGATGCTCTTCGTTTTGTGCGAACTGGTGATACTTTAGTGGTTTGGCGCTTAGATCGATTGGGAAGGAATATGCAGCATCTTATAATTTTGACAGTTATTATCCCATAATTTCAAATGAACTTATCGAAATATATTTTGAAAATTTAGAAATTTTAAAGAAATAGAAGGATTTTGCGTGAAAAAATGGAATTATTATACTTATTGAATTCTATTGTTGTTAAAGGGATTGATAATTTGAAAAAAATTTATTTTTTCATGGCAGCATTGCTACTATTTTTTATTGTTATCTTTTTTTACAAAAATCTATTTTATAATAAAGAACCTTCTTCTAAGAAGGTAAATAAACAACTAGAAGTTGAAGTTAATAAAGATTTGACTTTGAAGGAAGCAATATCAATTGGTTTAAGTCATTTGAAAGAAAAAGAGGATTCACAATCAACATTTAAGTTATTTGATGCAACTAGTGTAGATGATGCCAATTCAAAAATTAATGAAGGTAATGATGGCACCCGGCACATGTGGAACATTACTTTTGTTAACTCAAAAAATGGACATGCACATTACATAACAATAAAAAATGGAAGGGTTATTAATTCAGACTTAAATAAAGCAGTGAATATTCCAAATAAATTACTAATAGATATTGAAGATTTAAATTTTGATAGTGTTGCTGCTATTAACTTTACAAAAGAGAAATTGGGTTTATTACCAGGAGAAAATTTTGCTATAGGGTTTCATTTTGTGATATCAAAAACCGAAGATGCAGTTCCAGTCTTAACTGTTTATGGGAGTGATAAACAAGATGGCTATATAAGTAAAATTCATTATAATGTTGAAGATGGTAATCTTATTGCAATTGAAAAAAAGGTACCTACTGGTGGTGGTTTTTATAGAGTGAATGGGGAAAATATTTCTTTAGTAACTGATAAAAATCATGCAGTAATTGGATCAAGATTAGCAGACCAAACAACTGTTTTATGGGGATACCAAAATCCAGGTTCAATATTTTCTACAGCTTACATCAAAATATTAAAAGGACAAAACGAAACATGGGAAACTGTGAATATCAATGAAAAATTTATCACAAATGTCTGGTTATCCGATAATTTTTTAAATGACAATACAATATATTATTCAACAGATACTGCAATTAAAAGGTTTGATATTGAAAAAAATGAGGACAAAATATTACTTAGAGTTAATAGCATAATAGATTTTGTTTATTCTAAACAAATGCTTGCAGTATTAACCGATAAAGGTGTTATATACCACTCAGAAAACAAAGGATTAATGTGGGAAAAAATTTCTGGGTACCAAGGTATAAACCAAATAAAATTGAATCAAAATGGGGAAATTTTTACATTATATAATGGGAAAATTCACATAAATAAATTGAATCTCCATACAAAAATTAATCTACCTAAAGAAATTGAGAACATAATTGGCTTTGAAGTTGTAGAAAATCAATTAGTTGTGTATACTCCTACTTCTGTATGGTTTTTAGATAAAATTCAGAAATGGCATAGATTTGATATTAATGTTCCAATTGATACTATCTTCATTAATCTAAACGATCTAAACAATGCATTTGTTGTGAGCGAAAACACCTTATATAATTTTAAGTTTGATATTGGAGGTGAAAAATACAGTTATTCAAAGATAAATTTCCCATCTCAATTCATAGTTTCAAATGTTTCAACGAGTTCAAATGATATCTTAATATCATTTGTTCCAACATTTAATTGGACTTTAAAGGAGGAAATAAAATGATTAGATTTATTTCTAAATTGGCTGTTATTACGGGATTGATAGTTTCTACTATTTCTTACTTACCAACAAAAACAAGTGCTGTAACATATTCTAATCAACAAGTAACTTGCTACAATGCAAATGCCCTTACTGAATTCCCAGCTCGCTCAGGTTATAAGTATATACTTGGGGTTACAGCAGCCTCCCAATATAAAGTATATAATACTTTTTCAGGGGGACCACGAATTCCGTTCGGAACAATTGTTACTTTGAGTCAAGTGGTAGATTTGCCAGGTCCAATTAATGTAGATACAAATAGATTTAGAATTGACGATATGGGTGATAAGTATCAAACAAGAACACCTTATTTTGTAGATATTTATTTTGGCCCTAGACAAGAGCCTTATAAATCAGCATGTAAAGGTGGTTCAAATGAATTCGGCGAAAGACGCATGAGTGTTACATTTTAAACGCGAAGATTTAATGGAAAAAGTGGTAAATATCAAATTTGATATTTACCACTTTTCTCATACATCAGGGTTAAATTTATCCTCTGGCAAATCTTCGCCCTTAATATCCTTATGATTAAAATTAAGAACTTTAAATCCTGGAACTCTAAAAGTGATGGTTTCAAGACCATAAGGAGGCATAATTGCTCTTTGATAAGTTACTACTTGAACTGTTACATCAAAATTATCTTCTGCTACATTTTTCGTAACGTTCGTTACTCTTGGTAAAAAATATAACCATGCATCACCATAATAATCCTCGATAGCTTTTAGGATTTCTCCCGACATAGACTTTAAAAATGCTTCCTCTATAAGTAATTCCTTAGTTATCCCTTTGTTTATAGTTGTTATGGCATAAGCTTTCATATTAAAAATATCACTTATACTAAAGATTAACAAAAAGAAAAAAATGAGTTTTTTCATCTAAATAACCTCTTTTCTTTGATAATCTTACTTTAAGCTTTATTTGGATATTTTATGCATCCTAAGAGATATATTCAAATAATGAATGGTTAGTTAAGTGAAATTTTTTAGATGAAAATACCATAGTCGTATATCCTAGGCGTAGGAAAAATCAGCTTTCTTCATCGAAATTTGCTTAGCGTATGTTTTTTCCGGTTGGTAGGACCCCTATATAAACGAATTCATATCCACCTGATCCTTTTCCAATTAGAAGAAAAACAACTTTATAAGAAGTACCTAAGGGAAACTCTTTAAAGAGATAATTATCATGGTACCCAAAATAATAAAGTTTGAGTGTAGAGGCTATTAGTACAAAGTGTTGATTATTATTAACTAGTAATGTCTAGTAATCTAATTTGTTCAATATAACCTCTGCCCTATGCTGAACCCCTTTAGAACTGTGTTTAGCTTTCAGCACTGTAATACCTTGACCTTCAATGCTTCTCAATGACTTACTTGTCCATGTGCCACTATCATTCACAAGATTTATAAGCAGTTGATCATAAATAGGTCTCCAATCACAAGTTATAGGTGATGATAAGATCAACATCGACAAGGAACGATTTTCCCGTTCAATTTCTATAATGTTGAATTGTTTCCCATTCCCCATATATATTTCAGCAATTACATAACGCCGCTTAGTGACATTATCACTCAATCTCGTAAATCTACGTTCACCATGACCATCTGGCAACAAATCCATAGTTAATTGTATTGTTCCTATTATGGGATATTGCTCAAGTGCTTTGAGGATATTAATAAAATCTTGCAGCTCGCCTTGTGCCTGAATTTCATGTAGCATTTGATGCTCTAATCCTCGCACAAGTTGTTGACCACCACTGTCTGCTGTAGATCGATTAGAATCATGATTAATGTAGTATTTCTTCGTGTTTTCATCTTCCTTCATTCGTTGCTTGGAAAGACTACCTTTAATACGTTCAATTCTTGGAACTGATGTATATTCATGTTTTAACTGATTCATTTGTACAAGATCAAAGTCTTCTGTAGAACCATCTAATTGTTCATCTAATTTAAAGCCATCTTCATCACCCTGTCTATTTAGAGAACGATAAGTGTATTTCTTTGCCTCATTGGATTTCTCTTGATCTTGTATTTCTGGATGCGAAATCGAAATATGTTGGTACGGAATATCTTTATTTTTCACATTAACAAGTTGTAATACTGTACATGTGTTATTCTTCTCCTTTACACGAGCTGTTATTATAATCGGTTGTGTAAAGCTCCATTCGAACTTCAAAGTCTTTTCCTGCAACCAAGTAAATGCTATATTTTCATAAGCTTGCCGTAGATCACGATTCGTTAGCAACCATACCAATTGATAAATGAACGTTGGCTTTGTGTATTTCAATTCATATTGTGATGAAAAGCTAAGGTGAATTTTATTAGGTTCATATGTTTCTGTGAAGAACTGAGGAAATGAATTCGATTCAAACAAGCGATATAAAAGAAAGCCATTCGGAGCTAATATGCTACGCAATACTTCAATGACTGGCAAAATAACATTCTTGCCATTGAAAGAGAACACGAAACTACGAGAGGTTGCAGAATCACTGCTACCTTGAATAGACCAAGAGCGTTCGTGATATTTAACTTTATTAGGATAAATAGTTATATCGATTTCTCGTACACCTTCAGGAACTTGACTTGCCGTTATGATGCCATCGGTATAATTATGTTGGATTGCTAGGCATGGTAATGTACCCCAATCCATTAAAATACCTTCTGTACGATTTTTTGAGCGAAAATAAGCTTTAATCATCATTTTATGATCATATCGGAATGGCTCACCAATCCATATCAGTTGTGCTTTTTCTCCTTTAGCAAAAGGCCAAGCTATTTTAACCTGTTGTTTGCTCATAACTTTCCACTTCCTGTTTTGTTCGTATATACTCTTCCAAATACGGTTTTATTTCATGAAAATGATGTGACTTAACAGCACCAATACGCTGTACCTTCCACAATACAACCGTTTCTTGCCCCTCTAACATTCGATCAATAATCTTACAACAACGCCTGATTTGAAATTGCTGAGTAGATTCCGTAATTTCGGACAGGAACTTTTTAGTTTGGAGGAGCTTATCAGGGTGTTTCTCCAAATTTGATAGTATTCCAAGTCGTTTTCCAATAATCGAGATTGTAATTCGAACAGGTTTATCTAATTCGATTAATTCTTTGTAAAGTTTTTTCACTTTGGAGCAGTATTCTCGATCACGCTCATCCCAATCGACAATTGAAATTGGTTTTTCCTTCTTCTGAATTGCAGGTAACTGATCAAATAGCCATTCTTTATCGTGACGATATAAGTACATATATTCTTTAGGGAAACAATTACGAATTTGCGTTCTCGAATAACTTGGATATTGCTGCATTCCTTTTAATAATTGTTTTTGATTAGTCAGCAACATTGGAGGAATATTCTTTTCTGATAATCCTTCTATTCTCATCTCTGAAGAAAGATATCTTTTAATCGTTTTCGAATCAACGCCAAACATTTTTGCTAATGCTCTTGTACTGTAAGTACCTTCGGCTGCCAATTCGTGTAATTTTGCCTTCCAGACGTCTCCAAACGCTTTTATACGTCCAATACGATATTTATCTCCAGATAATCTATCAGGGCCTTTTCTAGCGTATATAAAGCCACAAGAGCATTCAAACGTACCTATAGGTGCTTTTGATTTAAAATCTCTCGTAACATTTACTTCTTGGATCATATATTCCTTATAATGACTAGCTGCTTTATTTAAACAAGGCCATGGGCCACTACCGAAAGGACCTGTATTAGCTTCAATTTGTAAAAAGGACTCCAAATCTTGCTCTAAGAAATAAAGCATAAGCAAATGACGGAAAGGATGTGCATGACGTTTTAAATTGCGTGTAATGACTTTCAGCCAATTATACTCATCATTTACATCGATTTCTGATTCATACTGATCTAAAAAGCCTTTTGGAAATTTTGATTGAAACGCCTTGTATAGCTCATTTTGCCGAATTCGATTAGAAGTTGTTATTAAATTACACTCTAGTAAATAAGCCCGATATTTAAGATTAATAGATTCCCTTGAAAATTGATGTATTGGAACTTGCAGAAATTGATAAGCCATCTTTGCTAAAGCAATTTGAATGGCTACAAACTCTTTCGGTTCAACTTCTTGAATCATTGAAAAGTTAATTAGCTTTTTATCGAATCGAATAAACTTAATTCGACTCTGCTTTGAAATATCGACAGGATACTTCTTTAATTTCAATTCATGATGCGCACAGAAATCAATCCCTTGTAGTTGATGCTCACGATGAATATAGGGTTCTCCATGTTGCTCAATATCATTAGCTGCACATTCCGGACAATAATAGAGTCTGTTCCTTTTACAAATACCTCCTGCCACCATTCCAAGTCTTGTATAAAGTCCTTTCCCATCTCCTTGAACATCTTGTAGAAGTTCTTGCTGACGTTGTTTGGAAAGAAACGGAGAATAGTAAGGATAAATCGTATGCTTTGCTAATAGACTTTCAACAGAATAGTTAGAGCCTAATTGCTCAGCTAGTACAGACAAATGGCTGCCAATCTCTACACTTGGTATAACAGAACGACTTTGAAATACTTCTTCCAACGTATCTTTGCAATCAATATTTCCACTGTAAAAGTGATAACGTGCGACCGCGGAATAAATCAATTCATCTGGATATGGATCAGTAAAGAACGACAGCATTTGATTCCATCCTAGTAGAATTCCTCCAAAGGACTTTTAATGTATCCATTTGCTTTGAGTAGTTCATAGGGATGTTGTTTTTTGTTCAATGCTTGCTTTCTTAGCGCTAGTAATGGTAATACCTCTGCCTTTTTCGCTTTTGGCTTATCTTTTTGTTCCTTCTTTTGTTGATTTAATGCAATCGCCTGCTGAATCGCTTCTGATTTAAGTTGATGAAATTCAGTATCAAGTGAATTTCCTTCAACTATTTTTTGTACCAGTTTTTTAATATCGTTATCTTTCAGACTATCAAAAATACCAAGTGCTGCCACTTCAACACTTAAGTTCTCAATCGTGTCTTGCCGTCTATACTGGATTGTATTTTTCCGTTCTTTAAACGCTTCTTGAATACGTCCTGAAATTTCTGTATTTCGCTTATGATTCAGCATTACTTCATCTAGGTTGATCATGATATCTTCATATTTCGTCATCTCAGCTAAATTGTTTGTTTGAATGGCTTTCATCATTGGTTGAATCATTTGCATATCTTCTTTGGCAGTCTTTTTTAATACTTTTGGTGTAATGATTTCATTTGGGTTACTCTCATCAAACAATGCTTGTTCTTGTGCTAAAATAAATAAGTTTACAGCGACTGAAGTAATCCCTTGGCATTCATAATAAAATACCTTTTTCGTTTCCTCTGTAAGCTCGGAATGGGTTTTTAAGCACTGTAATTCCCAAAGCGTTTCTAGGAAGAACTCCCATTCTTCACTATCTTCCGCCATTCGATCCCAAATAACTGCTTCACTTGCAGCACGCCTTGCCTGTCTGAAGTTTCCTTTGAATAGTTTTTGAGCTTTAGAAGTACCAATTAAGACTGTTGGAATACCAACTGTATTGGACAGCGTTACAAAAAAATTAAGCATTTCTTCTTGATCATTTTTAGAATGTAATAAGTGCTGGATTTCATCAATGACTAGAACACCGATACCATACATGCTTGCAAGTGATGTCATATGCAATAGCATGGTCGATGTCACTCGGTTTAAGTATCCAAATTTTTCAAGATATCGTGTTTCTAGTAAATCATCTATCGCTTTAAAGAAGCTTTTACAAAGGGTAGATAGGCTTCCGTCATAAGGGCAGTCAATTTTAAGCCAAACAATTTGAGTTCGATTAAACGGTTGTCCCTTGTATTCCTCATGCTTGATCACTTGCGGATACATAAGCAAAAGACGTTCAATTGCTGTTGTTTTACCAATCCCAGAAATACCGATAATGGATAAGCTATCGGCAGTTGAACGAATATAATTTAGTCGTTCATCTATATATTTGTGAGCCGTTTCCTCTTCCTCACGCAATTCATGCAACACACGAACGCGCTCTAGAAATGTTCGATCTAATGGGTTACGCGCTAAATAACCACGTCGGATCAATGTAGATAATCGACGTTCTACCTCGAAATGAATGGGTAACGGCTGGATAAAATTCTTCACACGTTTCAAGACGTGATAACGAATATTCGTTTCACTTTCCTTATCTTGCACACTAATTCGTGGGGTTACCATAAATCGCTCTAACACATCATCCTCATTGAATATAGGTGGAAGAGCTTCGATGAAAGGATTATTGGTATATTCACTTAAAAGTTGTTCCTTATAGACAGCTTTCTCAAAATCCCCTTTTAAGACAACCACGTCATTTGTCTTTCCCAAATTCCTCATCTCGCTTCTTCTTTAGTTTTTCCATAAGACGTGAACTTGATTTCTTGGGTGGTGTTTCATCAATCATTTCTTTAGTAACAAAGTCGATTACATCAGCTGCTTTACTGACCTTATTAGGTGATAAATCGAACTTTTCAGCTTCACGATTTAACTGTTTTTCAACATCCTTATTTTCACGAATAGCTGCTATTTTAGCTTTCTTACTGGTTGGCTGTTTGAAAGATTCTTTTTTGTTCTTCACGGCTTTTTTTATAATCTCTTCCAATGCTGCATCAGTATTTACTGTAAGCTGAATTTGATTTGTTCGTTCCATTTCTTCTAGTTCATTCC
>CALCRD010000197.1 GCA_937894355.1 uncultured Bacillus sp. | reverse complement strand
ATTTTTCATCAAGCTTAATGTCTGGTGATGAAGCGCAGATTAAGCTTATTTCTATCCCAAATCCTGGTATCAAATCTATTATTGTAAAAAGTGTAATTGAACAGTTTACCCAGACAATAGCGATTGAAACGGAGGCCGCAAAGCTTACCCAGCAAAAAGCGAGTCAAACCGAAAATAATCTAGCTGCAAATCAAGGAACAATTCCTGAGATAAAGCAACAAGAGCTAGAAAAACAAATTACAGCATCATCGTTTATTAAAGAAAAAACTGTTAAACCCGATTCAGAACCTGTAGCTGCATTCCAATATTATGCTGCAGCAATGGGGGTAATGTTTTTATTAATGACCATAGTTGAAGGCGTTTCGGCCATGATTTTGGAAAAAGAACAAGAAGTATATAAACGATTGCTTGTTTCTAAGTTAAGCTATACCAATTACCTTTCTGGTAAAATGCTCGGCCTGATTATTATTGGTTTAATTCAAGCTTTTGTTATTATTACCGGCACAAATGTAATTTTTGGGGTTAGTTGGGGTGAATCTTTGGCCGGAGTGGTGATGATGACAGTTGCTTTTGTTATTAGTGCCTGCGGTTTGGGAGTATTAGTTGGCTCCTTTATCAAGAAAGAAAAAACCTTTAGTGTGGCAGCGACTTTAGGTACACAAATTATGGCGGCATTAGGTGGGAGTATGGCCCCGCTTTACATTTTCCCAGATTGGGCTGTTGTTGCAGCTAAATTTCTGCCGAATGGACTGGCATTGCAAACCTATATCGAATTGATGTCAGGTGCGTCAGTATCAGAAATTTTCCCAGAGGTAGCAGCAGTATTAGGACTGGGCATCGTCTTTTTTGCGATTGGTCTAGGACGCCTTGCTATTGAAAGGAGAGGTACTTATGCGTAGAATCCTTGCCATTCAATGGTTTCATACA
Organism: uncultured Bacillus sp.; assembly: GCA_937894355.1. Taxonomy (GTDB): domain Bacteria; phylum Bacillota; class Bacilli; order Bacillales; family Cytobacillaceae; genus Bacillus_BU. The sequence continues at coordinate 1,744 of CALCRD010000197.1, read as the reverse complement.
AAAGAATTCATAAAGTCACCTGCCGTTTGGGTATTAATGGTTGTTTTGCCGACAGTGTTTAGTTTTATTTTTGGAGGAATTGCTGTTAATTCGGTGAGTCATAAACCACTTGTTAATATTGTCGTAAGTGAGGGAGCAGTCAATTCCCAAGTGTTGAAGTTATTAATGAAAAATGACCAATTCCAATGGGAAGAGGCCTCGGAAAAACAAGCGAAAGAAAATGTATTAAATCAAGATGCTGTAGCAGCAGTGGTCATTCCAAAAAATATTAGTGAACGAATAAGAGAGAATGAACCATTGTTTGATGTTATTTTACAAAGAAAGAGTGAACAATATTTGGGATTAGCACCATACTTGGAAGGAACTGGCCGGGTTATTGCTAATTCATATCATGCGGTAGGAAAAACGGATGAAAAGACCTTTATTACCTTGCTGAAAGCCCTAACTGCCAATGATGGGGTAAAAATAAATCAAGAGATTATTAAACAAAATGACGAATTCAAAGAAATCGTCAACTTAATGTTTATTGGGTTTGCCATCATGTTTATGATGTTTGGCCTTTCAGGGGCAACATCAGCTATTTTAGATGAAAAAATGGGTGGAACGTGGTCACGTTTGTTGATTACTCCAGCAACAAAATTACAAATTACTTTAGGATATTTAGGAACATACTTTTGCATGGGTTGGGTTCAGTTTGCCATATTGATGGCGGCAACTTCGATTCTATTTGATACAAGCTGGGGAAACTTAACCTATTTAATTCCATACGCATCGCTGGTTATTCTATGTGTGGTTGGCTTTAGTTTAATGATAGCTGGGCTAGTAAAAACAAAACAACAAGCTATGGCATTAAGTGCGGTATTAATCACCAGTACTTGTATGCTTGGTGGTGTGTATTGGTCGCTGGATATTGTACCGGAATTTATGCAAAAAATTGCTCTAGGAGTTCCTCAAAGTTGGGCAATGTCTGGTTTCGAAGAAATTCTTAGCGGAAGTCTTCACCCGAAAACATTATTGAAAGACATTGTAGCGTTGTTTGGGTTTACGGCAGTGTTTTTCTCGATTGGGTTACGTTTAATTAAACACTAAAGACGGGAATTTATTTTTCACAAATAAGCCTTCTAAAAAAATTCACGCAGCTTATGTGACATATTTCACTATTACGATTAGTGAAGTGACATATAATACATTTATTAAGTGAATGAATTGGATATTTAGGAGGCGCAAGAATGGGATTTAATCGAGATTTTAATCAAGATCCGTTTATCGTCATTTGGGAGTTAACAAGAGCCTGTCAATTAAAATGTTTGCATTGCCGTGCTGAGGCACAACATATGCGTGATCCAAGAGAGCTTTCCTTTGATGAAGGTAAGGCACTTATTGATCAAATAAAAGAAATGAATAATCCGATGCTAGTCTTTACCGGTGGGGATCCTCTTATGAGGGAGGATGTATTTGATATAGCTGATTATGCAGTTAAAAAAGGTGTTCGTGTGTCGATGACACCTAGTGCGACTCCGAATGTAACCAAGGAAGCAATTGAAAAGGCCAAAGAAGTCGGCTTGTCTAGGTGGGCTTTTAGCTTAGATGGTCCGACTGCTGAAATCCATGACCATTTCCGGGGAACTGCTGGTTCTTATGATTTAACGATTGAACGGATTAAGTATTTACATGAATTGGAAATCCCTGTGCAAATCAATACCGTTATCTCTCGTTATAATATTGATCATTTGGAAGAAATGGC
>CALCRD010000196.1 GCA_937894355.1 uncultured Bacillus sp. | reverse complement strand
ATCTTACTTTTAAGATCCACTTTATTTGACACGTTGCAACAACTCCTTTACAAAAGGTACATAGTATTCTAATGCACTTTTAATTTCAGTATTCTCATCAAAACCTTCAATAGATAGCCTTCGTGTGGCGGCTTTTCTTTTAATGATTGTTTTAAACTGTACCCCAGGATAATCCTCGTTAACTGCTTCTTCCATAGGGATATTTTCCTTGGCTCTTGAATCTATTAAACTAAATAAGATTCCTGCTATCTTTAAATCTGGGTTATATCTTTGCTGCACACCTTCAATAATTTCTATGAATTTTGGGATTGCGTAATAAGCAAACATTGACCCATCAAACATTATTACTGCATGACTTCCAGCAGGTGATTGAACTGCTAAAGATAATGTTGTATGTTCAGAAAGCGCTGGTGGTGTGTCAATTATAATCCAGTCGTAAAACTCCATAACTGGTTTAAGAGCTTCTTCTAAAGCATTTAATTTTAACCTATTTTCATACATCTTTTTAGGTAAAGTTGCCAAAAAATCATTGCTAGGTAGTAAGTCTAGATTCTTATTGATTTTGATAATATATGGCCGCGCATCCTTCTCTAATATTGCTTCTAATACTGTCTTTTCTTCAAACACATTACAAATATCGTACTCTCCAGTTAAAAGAGAAGTAAGATTGCCTTGTCCATCCATGTCTACAGCAAGAACTTTTTGCTTTTTACTCAATAAATATGCTGTAATCCCACTTGATGTAGACTTAGAACAACCACCTTTACTGATCCCAAAGGTAATAATTTTTGCTGTCATAATGCTTCACCCTTTTTTGATTGATTTTTAAAAAGTCCTTTATCACATTAATTCTAGAGTACCATATTGAAATCCTTTTTAATTAGAAATATCATTTTTGTAAACATTTACAATATCACTAACATTATTAACTATATTATTATTATTGATATTGAAAATGATATTAATACCCCTATCGAATACAATATCAATATTAATATTGATATTAAAAATGATATCAAAAATAAAAATAAAATTGAGGTAATTTTCCTAATCCATTATAGGTATTTAATGAATATACCCATGTAATAATGGGATCTAGAATTTTACGATAGGAGAGGGGAAAAGTTTGTGGGAATAAAGAAGGGGAGAAATCCACATTCTGTTGAATGGGCTGTGGTCAGCACGAAGCTGTCCTTTTTATAAAAGAATCCCTTACCTCAACATAGTATAAATCCGGGGAGTTCAATGAAGGAAATATAACTGGTGATCCTTAATATCACTAATTTTATTACAGAACAAACATTGTAAAATAGGGTATAAACGATATGGAGGAAATGATCAGAAAAAAGCTGTTAACTAAGGGGAATCCAAAAATTATTGGATTTTTCAACACCCTTTATTAACAACTTTAAATAAAAAATTTCAAACCTAAAAATCATCCTAAACCTAGGATCTTATTAATGTTTATTTAACCAACCTTTCATTTTCTCTAAACTCTCGTTATAAGGCCGTTTTATCAGGTTCCTTTCATACCGGGATAAGGTACTATGGGAAATCCCCATTTCCTTCGCTGCATCGATGACACTTAATCCTCTAACACTTCTTTCTTTAAATATGTTTTCAGGAGTAACTATTCTTTCTTTCTCCCTTGTTGTGACTACATCTGTATCTGACATTCCTTTTAATAAAGTTGAAAAATTTACTATGCCTTCTTCATTTTCTTCAATAAAAAACAAGTCCCTTTCATCTCCAAAACCAGTTATTTCGTTCGGGGGGATTATTTGAACTCTGGCCTTTAGCCAAGTGTTTGTAAACCAGTTTTTTTCCTGCTCAATCTGCTTTTCAATATTTTGTTCTTTATAGTTCCAACCTTTAATGATTCCGTCCTGTTGCAGTGTATCTAATATTTCTTCAAATTGCTCTTTAATTCTGGAGCCATAGCGAGGATTCACATCTAAATCCATTACCTTTAATAATCCTTTATCTCCACCAATATGATATGCCCTTAGATAATCTGCACTTTTTTGGCGAATCCTCCATTGCCAAGAAAGATACCTAGATAATCGTTTATGGTATTTTTGCTTGGTTGGGTGATATTCAAGGGTTTTCAATGCTAACATTCCAGAACTCTTTTGAGAACCATACAAAAAGTTAGACAGCAATTCACCTGGTCGAATACTACATTCATAAATACCAATTGGAGTTTCTCCACGGTAAGCGACAGTTACGCTATCTACGACAAATAAAGGATTAAATTGTACTTGCCCAATTTCTTCAAATGTACCTTGGTCCTCATTAATGAATCTTAAATTTTCTCTTTCTATACGAATCCAGATGGTGGTTAGAGCTGCTAATCTTTTCATGATATCATCGCGCTCTTTTTTTCGATAAGATGCTTGATATCCATCAGGATCTTTTTTCCTTCCTTGCAATCTCCTTAAATTCAAAGCATCATCTGTATGAAAGCGAATCATTTTGTCCTTATGGGTGGCTTGCTGCATCCATAGAATGGAGACAATATCAAAAATATCTGCTGTTAAGTCATCCATGGAGGTAATAGCCTGTGATGTTAGGTTTTTCCATTGTTCTATAGCTGCATTGGATTGTACTTTCAAATCTGTATTTACAGCTCTTACTTGAGCAGTTGCCTCTATTGCTTTTTCTATGATTCTAGCTGTAGGTACTTCATTAGTAAAATCAAATTCATTTTTACTAATGGTTTCTCTTAGCTTATGGAACAACAATGCTGAACCTGATTCAACGAAATTTTGATTTAATAAAGAATTTACCACTTCTCTATTATTAGACTTTAATGCATAAGTTTCATTTTCTTCTACAGTTTGTATGTACGGCAAAACAAAATTCCTAATCTCATGTTTATAGTCATTTATCCATTTTTCCATATTTTCAAATTTTAAATTTTGGTTTTTGATTAAACGGTCCAATATCACAAAAAATGCCTTTAATGATTGGCATGGTTGATAATCTTGAACTGATAATAACCGTTTAATGTCTAAATTCCATTGTACAAAAAGCTCGGGATAGTCGAAAAAAATGGTTTTAGTTATATTTAAGAACTTTTCTTGCAAAGTACCCGTCATGAAAGTTTATCTCCTTTCTTATGTTGTTCACATAAGAATTGGTTGCAGTATTCTTGATAAAGAACTGATTCCAAGATACCTAAATCATATAGAAAGTTAAGGGTCTCTAAGGATAGGAACTGTGCAAGTGGATTATTTTCCTTTATAGCAATTTTAAGCTGATTTATGTCTTTCTCATGATATACAATATACCCCTCAGGGGATCTCATAATTTCTTTGGGCTGGTAGTCTGTTTCTATCATTTGCTGATTAAATTTACACTCATAAACTACATCATTATTAATATAGTAAGTTGTTAAATTAGAATTTCTACTGGCCTTATAATATTCAATTTGTCTTCTAAACCAAATGGGGCCACTTGATAAACTTGTAATTGGTTTAGGAAGTATGCCCCTTAAATTATAAGTAGAGACTTTTCTACGATCCCACCCAAGAATTTCACCAGATTCTTTAACACCAACCAAAAAATTCATTCTTATTTCTCCTTAAACAAGTATAATATGATTATCATTGAGAATTGTTGCATTTGTCAACAACCCTATCAGTAAATCAAATACTCCTTCCAAATTTCTTTTGAAAAAACGACTTATTGATTCCTTTCATCTTTATCTTTTTGAAGTAATAACTGAACGACAGTTATGCTATTATTTACTGCATCAGTTAATAACCCAATAGATTTGTCAAACTTCCAAAACATTAGTAGAAATGCAACAATAGGAAATCCAACTGTAGAAATTGCCTGTAATAATAACTCCATTTTTATTACCTCCTTTTGGTTTATACTAAGTTATTTCAATTTCACTTTTATCATTGATTAATAATTCGATAAAATCTGTAACAATACTTTGAAAGGCATCCTCCTTGCACATTTTTATATATTTTGTGATTTCACGAATTTCATCTCGGTACAAGTCAATAATTTGACTCATTGAGGAACTATCACCTTTTCTTGCTAACAGTATTAATTTCGCGAATTCATGGTCTGATATAGCATTCTTAGCATTTTTGTTTTGCATTTATTTACTCCTTGTTGTGATATTTTCAATTCCTTTGCTACCTCCGTTTCTGTTTTTCCCTCTAGAAAAATTCCTCTGATTATTCTTTGCCCGTTTACAGATGGTAATGAATTTATTAGTTGTGAAATGTATATTTTATTTTCTAAACCTGGCACAAACGTGCTAGTTTGGAACTGAATATTTTCACTAATTAGCTCTCTTTTTTTTTTAACCTTTTCTAAGTACTGGATCCTCCAACCAATTCTTTGTAATTTTTTTCTATAAATCTCGAAAAGTGGTAGATTGTGTTTTTCTTCCATAGGTATACCTCCTTTTTTATAAAGGTAAAATTATGGAAGTTATTACAACCAAAATATCAAATTAATCCAATTTTCTACACATTTTTCCAATAATGTAATATTTATGACAATATTTGCAACATGTTTTATTATACAGGAACATCTGTTCGTTTTACAAGTTAATTTTATATATGGATGATAAATCGCTAAAGTTAAAATTGATATGAGGATTTTTTTGTAGTATACTAAAAATACCAAAAATGTAATTTATTGAATGTTTTTGCGATTCACTTCCTAAGAGAGAGGGCTTTCATGAAAAAAAATATATTGATTTATTTTGGCTTAGCTTTATTATTACTAATCTCTGCAATTACCATTTCGAACTATGAAACTAAAGGGGAAAAAGCGACTAAAAGGTTAGAAAGTATTTTGAGTAGTTCCCTTTTAAACCTTTGGAATGACTATGATAACATTCATAAATATTCAACAAACGAATTATCAATTGAATCTGTAAGAGAAATTAATAAAAAACTTAGTTCAATTGAAATTTATTCAAATGTTATAGATGAAGCTGTTAGCCAAAATTTACTTAATCCTATTGCAAAAAATTTACGCAATATAGTTAAAGATATAGAAAATAACTATGATAAAAACGGAAAATTCACTTTACAAGATGGAGAGAATTATAGGAATGTGTTAGCTGAAGTGAATAATATTCTTCAACTGATAAGTGAGATTTACTATGTTTCTGAATCTACTGAGGGATCAAAACCTACATTGAAAATTAAGAAGTTTGATGAATTAAAAAAATTAAATCATCGTTTAATTACTCATACTAAAAAAACTAGGTAAACGAAGTTTACCTAGTTTTTCAGTTTTGGTATTAAACGAAATAGTCCTCCAAGCCTTTAATAATAAAATCAGCTGTACTTTCAAGACTAGCAGTTTTATCTAACCAGCTTTCGTTAATTTGACCAAGTTCAATAAGAGTTGTTGCAGCCGTTCGTGTAGTGTCTCTAAGAATTGCAAAATTCCCTTCATGTGGCGCAGTTCCGTAACGAGTTGCAATAGCTTTAGAAAAGTTTTTTGAGGTAGTTTTACCAGTTTGATAAAATGGACCAACTCTACCAGTCCAAGCAGTGTTACAGTGAATGCTTAGTAAACCACTAACTTTCGGAAATTTTGAATTAATATATGCTACACGTTTGTTAATATCAGCGTCTGCTGTAGAACCACCAAAATCCTTATCAGTGGTACGAGTCATATAAACAGTCGCACCTTTAGCCGTCAGCTTTTTTTGAAGAATTTTAGCCATATTTAAATTAACAACTTTCTCTTTTCGAGTACCATAAACTACACCATTGTATTTTCCACCATGACCTGCATCAATAATAAATGCTCTACCCTTTATGCCCATTTAAATATTCCACCTTTATATTTAGAATGTGAAAGTAAATCTGGCCAGATTGCCCTTTCATAAATAAAGGTAAATATCTAAATCCAAATACAACCGTTTTATAAGAATTTTATATATTGCAGATTAGGATACCCCTTTTAATTAAAACAGAATGGATGAGTGCTATAGAATGGACGTTTTTCTAATGAAAATAATTTTTAAACTTATGATAATCCTTTTTATCTGGTTTATCATTCATACTACTTTCATAGTACTCGATGGGATTAATGATGAATTAGATAATGTAGACGTAGCTGTTGTTCTTGGTAATAAGGTAGAAATAGATGGTACTCCTTCCAATAGACTAAAGGCAAGACTTAATAAATCAATAGAGCTTTATAAAAAGGGATTCTTTAACTATATAATTGTAAGTGGTGGTATTGGGAAGGAAGGATTTGATGAAGCAAAGGTAATGAAATTATACTTGGTTAAAAAAGGTATCCCAGAAGAAAAGATTCTAGAGGATAACAACGGCTACAATTCGTATATGACTGCACAAAATGTAAAAATTTTCATGGAGGATTTAAAAGTAGATTCTGTAATGATAATCACACAATACTTCCATATAACAAGAACAAAGTTTGCGTTTAAAAATATAGGTATTAAAAATGTGTACTCGGCACATGCTGAAATCTGTGAATCTAGAGATATTTATTCAATATTAAGGGAATTTCCGGCTTATTATAAATATTTGTTAATAAAAAACAATAAACAATAACTTCCTATTTCACCAAGAAGTATTCTATTTTTGTTGTTGTAGATGTTTCTAAAATTGGACTGTACAAAGTTTCCGAAAGTTATAAAAATACAAGCCGATGATTCCTTAGCATTAGAATCATGGGCTTGTATTTTCATTTGCATTTTTTTATATTTGCTTTCAAATTTGTAAGATGATAAGTTGCACTGAAATTTTATACTTTTGACGTTTCCCTTCACAATGTGCACAAAACTGTTAAATCAACACTTTGTCATAAAAATGACACCTTTTCTTTATTGCATTTTAATATACAATGTGCAAGTTTTTCTGGTTATTGACGTTTCCTTTCACATTGTGCACATTTTCTCCTAATTTAAGATGTTCTAACAAAAAAGATGACCATCAACTCAACATCAATACACTACGTTTCTAATAGAAAAAATAAAAAAATTACATAGATTTCTCTATTTTTGTATAAAAGTAATAGAAAATGACGTTTCCTTTCACAGTAACTTGCACTAATTCTAGTGCAAGTTTATTTAACTTTTTTCTTCATTTTTGATTTTTTAGATAAAAATGGCGGTAAATCAATGTTTTTAATTGTCTCTAATCTAATAATCTATGACGTTTCCCTTCACAATATGCACAAATCATTAAAAAAAATGACGTTTCCTCTCACACAAAAATTTTAATAAATTTTTCCAACCCCTTGGGGGACAAGGGATTGAAGGTCCCTGTGCAACTTTGAAAAACCCTTAATAAAGGGACTCATTTCTATATTTTTCAGTTTGCTATAATACAAGCTAGAGAAATAGATGAAAGGAGGACCAAAAATGCAAAATAAAATTCAGATTGATGGATTTAAAATGCACCACGCTATTTTGGAAGAATTCCGATTGTTGCGGGATCAAACATTTGAACGTCCTCCAGCCTCAGCCTATGTTGCTTATATGACCATGTTAAATCAATTACATAGCGAAAAAAATCAACGGGGAATACTTAAAGAATTTAATCTATCCTTTTGGGCTAAGAAACTTGGAATTTCTTATTCTACTCTTTGGGGTGGAAAAAAATATTTAGAGAATCATCATTTTGTTAAAGAAGAAATTCACGAAGGTTTATCTGTGCTGGTATTAAAGGATGTAGAAAAATATAATACCCCTGAATATAACAATGGCTCACTTAACTACCTAATTATACCTTACGCTCTGTTTGAAACTAATATATTGGCTGAATTCGTTCGCACTTCCAATCCTGAAGGCATAGAGATCCTTTTATCATTGTTAAACCAATTTCGTACAGGTATGTCTTTCAGTAAATCAGGTGAGGTATTGAAAGTAAAGCAAGAGCGAACAATGAAAACACTTAAAAACCATTTAAACAAAAATGCAAAGGGAGTCCGAAATACATTGAGTATTTTAGAGTCTCTATTTTTGGTTGAATTCAAAGGAATTGAAATGAGGAAAGAGCAAATATGGATAAAGAAAGTCAGCTTTTCAATAAAGCCAGAATGCGTTAAAGAAAATACAGATGAGTTTAATGTTAATCCACTTATGGCTAAATTATCGAAAGAACTTTCTTACTTTTTGGATGGGAATCTTATTAAATATAAGCCTAGAGACCAAATTGACGTCATGCTCTCATTTAAACAAGAGGTGGTTTCCAAATTGAACTATCTCAAGGATGAAGATAACAAGAATTTTACTTTCCGTGATAAATTCATAAAAACCCTATTTTTAGAAACGATAGATCAAATTGGATACCAAATACATACAGAAAAACAAAGAAAGGGAAGTTTTCATTTTTACTCAATCGGTGCCTTTTTTAGAATGGCCTTCAGAAAGTTTCTTCCTGTTGCATTGAAAAGGATCCCTTTTGAGTTACTCCATGAAGCTAAGATCAGAGAGTTTAAATTGACTGGTCAGGTTCCTCAACTTCATATTTGATTGTAAAACCGCCTTGTGAAAAAATGGACCTTTCACAGGGCTATTAGTATTTATTAATAAAATACAATATTGTCACTTCTAAATAAAAAAATGGTTTTTCCCTTCTACTTTCGCTTTTGCTAATGAATTTTCCCGGAGGGATTATTTTTTTTGGGTAATACACTTCCGAATACAGACTTGTGGATTAGTGAATAGTTAAAATAGAAACTTGTTAATATGTTAATTATGGTAAAAATAGCTTGTGTAAAAGTTAATTTCTTACTACTTTAGTTGTGAATAAGTGGAAACTTCGTTAGTATTAATCATCAAAAAGCCTGAATCCCTTCTCCCACAAAGAGTAACCCATAAATTTTCTAAACGCCTATTAATATTGTTTTTTTATTAACTCTCTTTTTTTTATTAAATTTGTTCCTTTTATTTATATTTTGATTATTTACGACTATATATCGAATTGTAATAAGTTCTAATTTTATTAAAATCCTTCTAGTAAATTATTTATTAAGAAATAGCAACAAAATTGAATCTAAATCTGATTGTTTTATTCTTTTGCAAGAACCCTAAAATACATGGAACCCATTGCCCGGATTAACTGAACCATGTTACTATAAGTATATATTTTTTTAATTCTCACTAATTTTAGTGGTTGATAGTTCATTCCTTTTCTTTTTAAAGGATACCTGAATAATCAACAAAAACCCTTTTACTTTCAGTCCTTACAGATTTTCTGT